>JANWJE010000036.1 GCA_025451995.1 Parachlamydiaceae bacterium
CAAGAGGCATAGTATTAATCAATACAATGCCTCTTGCGATCTCTCAACCCCGGGGCTTTGAAGCAGCCCAAAAGTCCAAGATTCAGCTGGAAGCAGTATATACTGCTTCCAGCTGAAGATGACAAGGATATTTAACTGGAAAAGGAGTATTCTTTTTCCTCATCATTTTCTAATTCTTCTTTGTCATAACAAGTTCCTACCATAAAATCAGCATGTGCATGTGATTGGGGGAATTGTTCGTTAACTTTTTTTATAATTCTCGGTATAGCATCCACTTTTGGTTTAATATGAAGGACACAATGTTCTGACCACCCACTTTTAGATCTTGGTTCACCGAAGATATCCTCATCTTTTATTTTTTTAGAGAAAAGCGATCTTTCTTTGGATGTCAAGTCTAATAAAATATAATCCGCTTGGTATAAATGGACATATACCATTGTTTTACCTTCGTAAGGAACTTCACTGGTAACTGTTCTCCAGTTTTGGCCATTGAATGATTGAGAGATTTTAACATTGACTATTTTAGCTACTACTGTGAAATCTTCGGGTTCATCTTCGACAATGGGTTCATTTTTTTGTTCATTCGCAGGATGTGATGGGGTTAACCAATCCCATAAACGGCTCATTCCAAAAATATTCATTTAAAAACCTGTATTAAAATTAAAGTTATTTTAAATTGATTAGTTTAACAAAAAAAATAATATATAAACAATTATAAAATAATTTCAGTGTATAATGAACTGAAAAACTTGCCCGTTATTTGATTTTCCTCTAAAATTCTTGTGAAAAAAGAGATGATGACATACCGCAAACAACTTGAAAAATTGAAATTTGACATTAGACATAATGTAATCTCACCTCCTTGGCTAAGGAAGTGCGATTACATTATGTCTATTAGAAAAAAGGTCTAAAAACATGATTAATATGCATCGGCAAGCCGTCCAAGATCACAACCAAGTCATCAATTATGTGAGTAATCATTTTTGCTGCCGTAATTGTGATGATTCTGAAATTCAGATTGATCGGACCATTGGAGCGGCCTGTTGCCTATTGGGGATAATAAATATGAGTTCTTTCCAAGTTGGAATTGGAGCTTCAATGCTGGCATTTACAGATCTTCCTCCATGTGTGATCTGCATCGCGAAGATATTCAAGGAAACATTTTGCGGGACATCCTCATATCAACACATCCCTGAAGCAGAAGTTAGTCCAAACTTTTAATTTTTTTACAACCTCTCTCGACCTGCCTAAAAACAATAGGTCGTGACGATCTGATTACGCACTGAAGAAATCAATGATGAGCGGCTAAAACACCAAGCACAAATTCTTTATATTCTGAATCTTCGATAGTCTTAGCAATTGCTTGAACCTTATCATGGCATTGGGTTTTCTCAAGTTTCAATAAAGCGAGAGCAATCGCTCTATAGCTCCATGAATAAAAATGACGATATGGGGGGATAGGAATCATCTTATTTAAAATATCGATGCAATAGGCGATATCGCTCATGTTGCGAAGCTTCCTTTTTTTAATGGAAGAACAAACAAAAGAAAAGAGAAAATCATTGTATTTTGCTGTATCTGAGGCAAGTAACGGGATCAATTCGATGATCTCTTTGTTTGATAGTCTTGATGAAAGGCTCTCAAACTCTTCTTTCTCTTCAACAGATAATTCTTTTTTTTGGATCATTTCATGAATTTTACCTAGTGGTGATTTTATGATTTTTTGAAATTCTTGATTCATTATTTTCGCCTCAAATGCCCCTGTTGAAACGCATTCCTCCACAAGATTTCCGATACACTCTGTTCCTCTCTTTTTTACCAAAGCTAGAAGAATTGCAAATAGCGCATTTGGAGACATTTCTTTAAAATGTTTCTGAACAATATTAAATGCTTCTTGAAAATTATTTTGGTCGATCAATTTTAGAGCCATATATTCAAAGGTTATTGATTTTATTTTACTTTGATTAGAAATGAGGCCACTGAAGATCAAAGCTTCCTTTACATCACCTAAATTTAAAAGTGTTTTAACTAGCGTCATGAGGAATTGATCCCCATGAAAGGAATTACATGTTATATCCCCTTGATTATAATCTTTAAGAAAAGTGTTGAAATATTTAAAAAATGATTGAGCTCTTTTAATTTCTTCATTTCTTACTAAAGCTATCATTATTTTTTCGGCAGCCTCCATCAATCCTATGTTCAATTTGATCAAATCATAAAAGCTCAAAAGATCTGTACTTTTTTTATCAGTCTTTGTTGTCATTTCAAAAAGATTGATGGCCCAATTCAATTCCCCATTTTTCATTAAAGCGAGAATAATTTGTAACTTGTCTTTGAGTAAAAATTTATCTGGGGTAGCTAATTCGAGCGCTCTCTCGCTATTCCCTAACTCAATGAATGCGATAGAGGCTGTCATAACTAGATAGCTCTTATTTATGATTTGGCTTTGGTCAGTAACATTAGAAGGGGAGTTGTTGAGCAAAGCGCTTATTTTGATTAAACTCTCTATTTCAGCAATCGCATTTTCAGAAGTTATTTTTTTTTCTAAAGCTTTTTGAAGAGCAACCCCGATTCCCGCTGCGATTTGAAATTCATCAAGGAATCCACTATACTTTTTTATAAGCTTTTCCGCACATTCAATTGATTGTCGGTTTTTTATTTTTGCAATCGTTTCAATCATCTTTGAAAGTTCTCTTAAGATAGAAGAATTCTTTTGGATCAATTTAGTCTCAAGCTTCATTGAAGATTCTGCTTGGTTAGATAAAAAATCGATGAATTTTTCTACAAATATTGTAGATGTTTCAGAATCTGATTTAAAATAGTCATTTGGATGTTCTAAAAATTCGTCAAAGTCGTAATGGCTCAAATCGTTTTGCCAAAGATCTGATAACAGATAGAATCTCGCTAAACTTACGATGGAATGAGAAACTGTAAGATCCAGTATACATTCGTTTGGGTGGCGAGGATTTTCTCCTGTGCAGAGGAGGATCAAAGCCTCCCTATCGGCAGGGTTAATATTTTTCAATAAACGTCCCAAATCATTCTTGATTTCATTGAATTGAATTTGAGCTTCAGAGTAGAAATCTTTAACCGATAAATTTTGAATTAAGAATATTTGAAAGTTGGATATTTTATTTTTTATTTGTTCTTCTAAATTTTTATCCAATTGATTTGTTATTCTTAAAAGTTCGAGATTCCCAACATTTTCAGCAAACTCTTTGACTTGGTTTAACTTCCTTTGAAAAAGTTCACTGATTAGTCTATTGCCAAATTCTTTAGAGGTTCCAATAAAAAGCCTGATTTCATTTTCAGTTAGGAATGATTGAATTTCTTTAATTAATTCGTCGGGTAATCCCTTTAATTGAGGGACTTCATCCGCATTGGATTTCTTTTTTTTAATTAAACGATAAATAATTTCTTCAATTGCATTGGAGAAACTTGGCATTTTTTCTGATGCGGATATGGGTGAAACCCCTCTTGATTTTAAATCTAAAGGTGATTCAGCAAAGGGAATCTTCTCTAAAGCAAGTTCCTCGATTTCAGATAAGCTTGACAGCGTCAAAATGGTACGCCCTTCTAATAAACCCTCTGATTCTTCAGATTTAAGGTTTAATGGCTGTTGGTTTGTAGGACCATTGGGTGGAATAGTTGTCATGCTTTACCTTATTTAAAAAATTTACAACATTATATAGAATAATTATTAATTTATAATAAAGTAGACCCCTTGCATCATTCGCTTTATTTGAGAAAATGAGAGATTTTTGGATGGATTTGAATTAATATGGTCGAAAAATTTGGCAATAAAGACGCCAAAAAGATCCATTTTAGCAAACAAATGGAATGATGCAAGAAGTCTATACTCCGTCCAGTTGAAAGCTGGAAAATTTAACAAGGAGGCGGCCTGATTTTGCATCAGGCAAAGCCGGTGCCGAAGCAGCACAACTTGAACAAGTTGTGCGATGCAGGCAGATGCAAAAGCAGAGCCAAGCCGACGCAGTAAAATTTCCAGGTTTCAACTGGACGGAGTATATAATGCCGTTCTAATTTTTTTTCAGCCTCTCTAACTTCTTAACCATCTCTTCCAATTCTTTTTTGCTTTGTGCGAGCTGTTGTTGCTGCTTTTCGATGAGTTGCTTGGGTGCTCGCTCGATATATTCTGGATTGTCCAATTGATTCTTCAGCTTTTCAATAGAAATACTTATTTTGTCTTTTTCTTTATTTAATCGATTGAATTCTTGTGCAATTAAATCTTCCGGCAAGGGAAGAATCATTTTTAATCCATGGTAAACACCCGTGCAGCTAAAGCCAAAAGCTGGTTCTTTGTTAAGAACTTCAATTTTTTCTGTTTTAATCATAGAGGTGATGATATGAATATTTTCTTTGACTGTTTGCCATTCTGTATCATCTGAATTTCCTAGGATATAAATATCGGTCGGCATTCCGGGGGATACCTTCATTTCGCCTCGGATATTTCTGATGGTATAGATCACTTGTTCCATCAGAGCAAACGCACAATCGATCTCTGTATTAATATCCGCTTGCCTTATAACTTTTGGGTAAGGAGCGACGATGCAAGCTGCCGCCTCTAATGCTTGGATGCATTCAGATGTATAGGGGTCAGTTTTTGGTTTTGAAAAAAATCCCTGAAGATGGTCCTTTAAAATATGAAAAAGCTCTTCTGTAATAAAGGGGGCCATTGGATGCAGCAAGCGGATGGCTTGGCAAAGGATAATGACTAATAATTTTTGTTTATTTGTCCGATTTCGAGGAGATCCATCTTTTCCAAATAATACAGGTTTAGAAATTTCCACGTAATAAGCGCAAAATTCTTTCCAGAAGAAGTTATATGCCTCTATTGCAGCCTGATCGAATTCATATTTTTCGAGATGATTATTGACGCTTTGTATTGTTCGATTAAGGACAGATAGAATCCAGCGATCTTCTAATGCTAATAAGTCTTCATCTAAACCTTGAGAAAAATTATTCCCTTGCAAAGGAGGAAGTCCTTGAACTTCGTTTGCTTCAAGGTTCATCAACACAAATCTTGCTCCATTCCAAACTTTATTTGCAAAATTTTTAAACTCCTCAAACCTTCTCCTATCGAGATCTATTTGTCTCGCTTGAGTAGCACTTGCGCATAAGGCCATCCGCACAGCGTCTGTTCCGTATTGTTCGATCATCTCTAAGGGATCAATAATATTCCCTTTTGATTTTGACATTTTTTCCCATTTTGAACAGACATCTTTTGGT
Organism: Parachlamydiaceae bacterium; assembly: GCA_025451995.1. Lineage (GTDB taxonomy): Bacteria > Chlamydiota > Chlamydiia > Chlamydiales > Parachlamydiaceae > JANWJE01. Next base: position 5,251 of record JANWJE010000036.1, read on the forward strand.
AGGGGTTTTCCTAAATCAAAATCCAATCTTTCCTGTTCAGAAACATAAAGAATTCCTCCTTCCTTTTGTTCTCTCCAATATGATTTCCCATAAATCAAACCATGTAGGAAACATTCCGGGAAAGGAACAGACTCCATTGCATACTCGCCCATCGCTAGCATGCGCGCTACCCAGAAAAAGAGGATGTCATGACCGGTAATTAAAGTAGAATTTGGATAAAATTTTTCTAATTCTATGGTTTGGTCTGGCCAACCAAGTGTGGAAAAAGGCCAAAGTGCAGAAGAAAACCACGTATCCAAGACATCTGGATCTTGAACCCACAGATCGGGGTTATCTCTAACTTCTTTCGGAAGATCTTCTCCATCATAACAAATCATTTCATCGGGGTTGTCTTTTTTATACCATATCGGAATGCGGTGGCCCCACCACAGTTGGCGGCTAATGCACCAATCGCGAAGATTGTCTATCCAATGAAAATAGGTGCTATCCCAATGCGGCGGCAAAAGCTTTGTTTTACCATTGCTCACAATGTCTTTTAAATGCTTTGCAAAGGTTTCCATACGGACGAACCATTGCTTAGAGAGATAGGGTTCTATAGTTGCTTTAGAGCGATAGGAGATGCCCACTCGATTGACATGGGGCTCAGTTTTTTCCAGAAAACCTTCTTTTTTTAAAGCCTCGACAACGGCTTCTCGGGCCTGACGCATCGTCATCCCAGAAAATTGGCCCCCATTTTCATTGATTTTTCCATCAGGTGTCATGATATTGATCAATGGCAAGTGATGAGTTTTCCCCATTTGGTAATCATTTGGATCATGAGCGGGTGTCACTTTAACAGCCCCTGTTCCAAAATTTGGATCGACGAGGGGATCGGCAATGATTGGTATCAAACGATCGCTTAATGGAAGGGAAATCTCTTTACCTATCAATCCGGTATACCGTTTGTCTTTTGGAGAGACGGCGACAGCAGTATCTCCAAGCATCGTTTCAGGGCGAGTTGTAGCGATATGAATATATCCTGAACCATCTGCCAGGGGATATTTAATATGCCATAAATAAGATTGCCTCTCTTCATGTTCCACTTCATCATCTGCGATCGCAGTTTGAGTTAAAGGATCCCAATTGACAAGATAGTCGCCTCGATAGATGAGTCCTGCATCAAATAATTTTTTAAACATCACCCGGACCGCTCGGTTGTTTCCTTCATCCATTGTAAAACGGAGACGCGACCAATCACATGAGCTGCCAAGTTTTTTGAGTTGTTCGATGATTCTCTTTTCACTGACTTCTTTCCATGCCCAAATATGGGTTTGAAATTCATCGCGCGTATAATCCAACCTTCGCTTATTTTGGGTTCTCATTAAATGGCGCTCAACAACCGTTTGTGTAGAAATACCGGCATGATCTGTGCCCGGGACCCAAAGGACTTCAAACCCCAGCATTCTTTTCCATCGGATCAAAATATCTTGAAGGGTATTCACAAGGGCATGCCCCATATGCAAGACTCCTGTAACATTAGGAGGGGGCATTACAATGCAATAGGTGGGTTTTGAAGCAAAAGAATTGGCTTTAAAAAATTGAAGCCGTTCCCAATACTGATACCATTTTGAATCAATAGATTTGGCTTCATAAGCCTTCGGTAAATCGTTCATATTTGGATCCTACAAAAAATAAAAGAAAACTATATGCCTCTTGGAAATAAAAAAAAACCTGATTTACATATGCAAATCAGGTTTATTACAGAATCCTTGAAGATTAACTAATAGACCTCTTTCGAAACTCCATTTACTTGATAAAAAGAATCTTTTCAAAAACCTTTCTTTTTCTCAAGCAAAGCGAGTTTCTAAAGAGGTCTAATATATAGCAATGCTTTCTCTATTCAGCAGCTATTGGCTTCTCTTCAGGCACAATTGGATCTACCGGTTTTTCCTCAGGCACAATTGGATCCACTGGCTTCTCTTCAGGCAGAATTGGCTCTACCGGCTTTTCTTCAGGCACAACTGGCTTTACAGGAGGCTTCTCGTCAGGAATAATTGGCTCTACTGGTTTTTCTTCAGGAATGACTGGCTCTGTTCCCGCGGGATCTGCTTTTTTGCTTTCTCTCGTTAACAGAATGCGAACAGCAATAGCTGTTGCTGAAAGTGCAAGTTTGAATGGTGTACTTAAAGGTAAATGTGTCAATTTTGAAAAAATGACGTTGAAAGCGTATGTACTTCCACCCACAAACAATCCATCGATTAAAATCGATTTTATTGATTTCTGCTCATCATTTAATGGCTTTTTTTCTGAAGAAGCAAAGGCTTCAACTCGTTTATGTAAGGTATTAGCAAAAAAATGCGTTAAAGAAAAAAATAATGCGTTTGTTGTTAAAACCACACCATAAGAAAAGTTGGGGCTATGTTGTATTTTAGATGTCATAGAGCTTAAGTTTTTAATCGCTCTACCTGCTAAATCTCCAATTGTTTTCATTCCGTAAAAACCACTGAAATAGTTAGCTAAAGGGGTAATCATATTAGAAACGTTTGACAGCATTTATACACTCCTATAATCAAGTTTAATTTAGAATATACTTTTATCAAAAATTGAGTAATTTTTCAAGCAATAACTGATTTTATGTATATTCTTCGCTAAGAAATGTATTCCCTGAGCAATGATAATAGAGGCTGAGTTGACGGTAAAGAATCCTTTTTTCCCATAAAAATGCCTGATCAAACCATCCTCTTTGCCTTAAATCGCCAATCAGCTCATGACTTGCAAGTGTCCATGTTCTTGGATAGGTTGCGGGTAAAATCCCCATAAAATGAATCATTGCCATTTCTTTTCCCTCTGTAGCTTGAAGCCAGCACCCGTATAAAAAGTGAAGAGGCGTTCCCTCTTTGCTCAAAAGTTCCACAGGGTAATTATAAAAGCTGACTCTCGCTTCAGACCAATTTTTTTCAAGGAGTTGAGCGTAGATTTTTTTTTGATTGAAGCGCAAACGGTCGTCAAAAGTCATTGCAGATTCTCCCAGGAGCTCTATTGTTTTTAAAACAAGATCAGTTCTTTTTTGCTCCAATGCGCGGTCTATTGCATAATGCAACAGCCTCTGTTGTGAAAAAGTCGGATGTTGATAGGTTTTAAAAAAAAATTTTTCAAATAGGTCTTCCAGTGGTTCTTCATGGCATCGAATCATGGTCTCTACATCGTAGAAAGGAGAGATCTCTTTCAATTGCTCTAATTTTGTTTTGGCAAATTCCCATGCCCCTAAATAAAGGAGTGCACATAGGGCATTACCAAGATCGTGAGTTGAAATAAGATCAAGCTGCATGATTTCATCGATGATTTCTCCTATTGCAAAAGGCTTTGACAACCAGAAAGCTAGAGGGATCGCAAAACGGTGCATGTAGTGAGGGGATGAGATTTTTGATGAATGTTCTTCAATAAAGGGGAGGGGTTCCCAATGTTTTTGCAAACTTGTAAATAAGCGCCTTGTATGCGTGTCTATCGCTGATGGAGGAAGATGCCTAGCTGATAAAAGGGTAAAGCGATAGGTGGCGATCCGTTGCAGTCTGGAAACTTCATGCATTCTTGATAGAATTTGTTCTTGTAAGATTGGCAAAAGGGGGTGTCTTGGATATCTGCGATAGGCCAATTCGAAGCATTTAATCTCTTCTTCATTTTCATTTTGTGCTTGGTAAACAAGGGCTTTCCCTAAATATTCTAATGGACCTCCGGGTGTTCCATGCAGCTTTTCAAATTCATTGAGTGCCTCTTCTAGGAGAGTCTCGCGATGGGGTGAACTTTTAGATTGTTCAATAAAAGTGAGCCCGGCCCGAAAAGTTGCCTCTCTTCCCTCCGGTCTATCAGGAAAGGAATAAGCAATGCGTCGATATTCGCTTAAAGCTTGATTGTAATCTCTTTGGGCCAAAAAGGCATCCGGGACTGCTAAGCAATTAATCGTTAGGTTTAAGCTTCCCACAAAAACATGCAAAGCTTCCATTTCGAACAAAGTATCCCGAGATAAAATTCCAATATGCGTCCCGATGACAGGTAAGTGGGCGATATAGGAAAACTGCAATATTTCATCGATATAAAGGTGGATTGTTTTATCGATCTTTTCAATTTTAATGTTTGTCCATTGATGATTCTTTAAATAAATGTCCGGTGCCTGCATGACCTCAACATTGGATCGAAGAAGCTTGGTTGAGCGATCCTTATCGCTACTCAACCATAAAGAGTAGCCGTCTGTAATTGTCTTTCTCTCGCTCGATTCCGGGATGCTTAATAAAATTCCTATTCCATGGCAACCCTCTTTTAAACAGATTGCTGTTTCAATTTTGGTATTTCCTTGAAAAGATTCTTTTGAAATCATCAAATTGACCCATTCAGCTTCATCGGGTTGGCGTGTAATAGCAAGATGTTCAGCAATGAGGACATGCTCTTGAAATTCCCAATCGAGTTTATTATTTACATTCAAATCTGCAACATGAAACCACTCAGATCGCCCTTCAATATAATTCTCTAGCTCATGGAGAAGTTGATCGACAGTTTCATATCTATCTCCCGGATTGGAGCTCGTACATTTCTTTGCAATCCTCGATAGGATTTTTGGAATGTCTCGATAGGGGGCAGCAAGAATGGGATCGATCCATTCCTCTCTATTCATGGTTTTTCTGAAATCATTTAATTTTCCCCTTTTGAAAGGAGATTTAAGGGTCAGAAGTTGATATAAAATAACCCCCAAAGAGTAAATGTCTGTGTGGATGGTTGCCGGCTGGCCTAAGGCGCGTTCCGGAGCCATATAAGCGACGGTGCCAACAACCTTACCCAAACGGGTGATTGCGTGGTTATGAGGCTCCATAATGGATGGATTGTCGATCACATCTTCTTCTTCTGATTGATTGCTATGGATATATTTGGCAAGTCCCCAATCTAAAATAAGGACTTCCCCGTATTTACCAATGATAATATTTTCAGGTTTTAAGTCCCGATGCAAAACACCTTTAGCATGAGCATAGGCAACTGCTTGGCAAATAGAGATAAAAATGCGGATGAGTGCTGGGATAGACCCGCCAATATGGTTTAATTTTTCCCCTTGTTTTTCTTGCAATCCTGTTTTGCGAATAATTTGTTTTAATGTTTCTCCCTCGACAAAGGGCATGGTGTAATAGGCTGAAAGCTGCGCAGCTTGGATGGAATAGATGGGAATAATCGACGGATGTGTCAATTGACATGTGATATGAGCCTCTTTCAAAAACCGATGTCTAATTTGGGGATGGTCTAATAGATCCGTTCGAATTTGCTTTAATGCGATTTTGCGCCCACAATTGACATCAAATGCTAAAAAAACTTCTCCCATCCCTCCTTTTCCAATTTTTTCGATTAATTGATAGCGATTGGAGATCAATTGATTTGGCCCAGGCGGCTCGAGATGGATCTGATGCTTTTCTAAATCCAGCTCTTTTCCACAAAAGGGACAAAAACGCTTTGGAACAGATTTCTGAATATGGATGGTATGCTGGCAATTCGGGCAGGGGATTGAGAAGTGTTCTTCCATATGCAAGTTTATTTTTTTAATTGAGAATAGGATTATCCTAAAAACGGCAGTTGAAGACGCTAAAGCGACGCGGATCTTTTGATCCATAATCGCTTTTGATGGGGGCTGCCTTCACCTTTTGGGAATGTTCAGCCCCCATCAAAAGCGATTCTGAATCAAAATCTTGCATCGCTTTAGCGTCTTTAACTGCCGTTTTTAGGATTATACAACAAAATTAATTTTTACTTGATATAAATAGATAATTAGTGTAAAATTAAATTTCAAGAGATAGGAATAATTTATGGAAATTAATAAAAATTCAATCAAAAGCATTATAAATTCGTATGCAAACTCTTTTGAAGGCCTAGAAGAAGCTAATCAAATTTCTTTTTTTGTTATCTGTCCAAACCAACCGCGATTAAAAAAACTCAATCTAGGCGACCTCTCTTCAGAAAGCCTGAAACTGATTGCCACAGAGCATCGTTTAATCTTAGTAGTTGAGAAAGGGGAAGCAATTTTTGCCCATGCTCATGAAAAATATATTGAAAGTATCCAACTCTCCGATGAGCTCTCCTTATCCGGTAAAAAAATTACTTTAAAAACACTCACTGATGAAGAAGCTGAAAAACTTGCTGCCGTCGCTTCCATTTTAGGTCAACAAACAGCCCCTGCAGAAGAAGCAGCTAAAACATCCACTCAAGACAGAGATCGATCCGCTGTTAACTGCTCTTTAAAGCAAAAAAAAGTCGTCGCAACCTTTTCACATCTCTCTTTTAGCTCAATAGAAAGAAAAGTAAAGACTGCTGTTCAAGATATTATTAAAGCATGTCTCAAGCGCTTTGAAGAGGAAAGAAAAGAGTTGGAAGATAAGCAACAAATCGATCAGAAATTTGATGATATTAAAAAATCAGAAATCAAAAAAATGATCAATCGTTCTGAAATCACGAAAAAAGAAATCGCTAGACTGAGTCAATAATGGACCAGCAGCCATGGACGAACACCCATGGATACAAAAAGCTGTTTGTTAACTTAGTTTATTTTTTTGTCCATGGCTGTTCGTCCATTACGTCCATGTCCATTAGTCAATAACCTTTTATTTATGATTTTCTTTTAAAAAGTTCAGCATTTCATTCGCTTTAGATCTCATTTTAGTATCTGTTGCAGGTCCAAGCCAAACTTTTACAGTTTGATGGCTTGTTTCTTCATTTTTTGCTTTTAAATTTTGGATAATGAGAAAATAAGGCTTATGCTCTGCATTCGTGAAATGATAGATCGAACCTAATAAATCATCCGGTATTCTTTTCGCTAATGGAACATCAGTGAGTTTTTTTGTTTCTTTTATAGATTGATAATAGGTGTAGATATCCGGTGCATCTTCTTTTAGGTGGTTGAGGTTTTCTTGAGAATAACACACGATCAAAGGGACGTTGATTGCTTGTAAATTGCGAATGGTTTGGGTATGGATGTTTAATACCCATGTTTTCCATTCAATCGGTTCATCTATAGGATTCATTGTCCTTTCTTTCATTAAAGCGGGACAGGGCAAATCTGATAAAAAAAGACTCTTTGCTTGGATGATTTCTCCACTTTCAATATATGTGTAAAGGAGCTCTTCAAATGATGTCTGGATAGAAAGGTTGATGCAATGGCATAGGTCCCATTCACCTTTATAAGATGCAAAGCCCTCTTTCATTTTTTCTACAACATTGAGCAAAGCTTTCTTTTGATTTCCTTCTAAACTTTCATACTGTGAAGGCTTTTTTATGATATTTCTCATATCATTTATCATCGTTTTAATAAATGGATCCGATGCCTGAATTTTTGGAATTGAAAGAACTTTCTCTATTTTTTTCTCAGGGGTAAATGGTTCTTTAGGAAATTTTTTTGGTGGAGTTTTTATGGGTACAGGTAAATGAAAGAATTGCCTTAAGAAAATATGAGTCAACGTATAAGCGACGAGGATGCTTTTTGGTATTTCTCGATAACAGAGTTTTAATAGGGTATAGTTAAAAAAACAAGACAACCCCCCGATAATAAAAACGTCAATTAATATTAAATTAAATAGTCTATTTTTTTGATCAGGCAATTTTGGGGATTCATAGATTCTTTGTTCAAGCAAAGTTCCTAATGCATTAAGATTTATAAAAAGAATGAGATTAGCAACAGCCAATGTTGTGGTAAAATTCACATAGGTTTTTAAAATTTGGAGATCAAAATTTTTTATCCAAATGTATGCCTTCTTGAATTCTTCTTTTAGGATGGCATTGTAAGATTGATTGATTCTCAGTCCTGTTTCATATAAAGCATTCATTCTAACACCCTTTTTAAGTAAAGTCCCGTCCATGACTGATCACATCTTGCGATTTCCTCAGGAGTACCTGTGCATACAATTGATCCCCCTTGCTCGCCGGCTTCGGGCCCTAAATCGATAATATGATCGCAATTTTTAATGATGTCCAGCTGATGTTCAATAATAATCATAGTATTGCCCTTATCGACAAGCTTATGCAAAATGATTAAAAGCTTTTGAATATCATCACTATGTAGACCGGTGGTTGGCTCATCCAAGAGATAGAGAGTTTTCCCCGATGAGCGTTTAGCAAGTTCTCGACTCAATTTAAGTCTTTGCGCTTCTCCACCAGACAGACTTGCAGTTTCCTGGCCTAATTTTAAATATCCAAGACCCACTGCAATTAACGTGTCCAAGATGCGAGTGATCCGAGGATGATTTTCAAAAATGATTCGAGCTTCGTCGATTGTCGTGTCTAAATATTCTCCAAGATTTTTCCCTTTATAAATGACTTCTAAACTTTGGCTATTAAGTCTCAATCCGTTGCATTCTTCGCACTTCACTTTAACGGGAGGTAAAAAATGAAGGTAAACTTTTTTGTAGCCAAGTCCAAAGCATCCGCTGCACATCCCTTTTCGATGGTTATAACTGAAATGTTTTGGCTGCAGACCTTTTGTTTTAGCCGATGGGAGGCTAACAAAAAAATCTCTGATTCGCGTGAGCACTTCAACATAAGTACCAACATCCGACCTAACCGTATTGCCAATGGGATTTTGATCGATAAAAATCACTTTTTCAAATTGTGAAATTCCGAAAATTTCAGCACCTTCAATGGTGACTGATTCTGATAAAAATCGTTGCTTTAAAGCTGGTAAGAGCACCTGTTCAATTAAAGTCGATTTCCCGGATCCGGAAACCCCGGTAAGGCAGGTTAGGATACCCACAGGAATTTCGACATCAATATTGTTTAAGTTGTTTTTTGAGGCCCCTTTTATCGAAATCATTCCGCGCTCAGCTGGGCGTCGTTTTTTTGAATAGGGAATGTGTTTTCTTCCTGAAAGATAAGCCCCCGATAATGAATCTCGATTCTTTATCAATTGTTTTAAAGTTCCTTGAGCAGTGATGTGACCGCCATGGATCCCGGAATGGGGTCCAAAATCTAGAATGTAATCTGCAGTTGCAATTGTCATTGGATCATGTTCAACGAGAATAAGAGTATTTCCAAGTTCCTTCAGTTTTTTTATGGCGTGATTGAGTCTTGCATTATCTCTTGCATGTAAGCCAATTGTAGGTTCATCTAAAACATAAAGGACCCCTGTTAATCCGCTGCCGAGCTGTCTTGCCAATCTGATCCGCTGTGTTTCGCCGCCGCTTAAACTTGGGGCAGCGCGAGCAAGGGATAAATAATGTAAACCCACTTCAGATAAAAAATTGAGGCGGCAAATCAGCTGTTCATACACTTCTTCTAATATTTTAAAATCTTTATTGTGTATTGGAAGAAGGTTTAAAAAAGCAAGGGCTTGTTCAATAGGTAAATTGCAAACGTCATGGATCGCTAAATCATTAATTGTCACATTTCTAGCTAGTGAATTGATGCGCGCACCTTTACAAGAAAGACAGAATTGCTCTTTCAAAAGAGGAATAATGTACTCTTTGATTTCAGAGAGAGCCCGGGTTCCGGCTTTTGCTAAAACATGATTGATTCCATTCCACCGGATGCGTAAGCCGGACTTGCAATCGATCCACTCTTCTTCACTCATCCCTTGAAGAAGAAATTGAAGTTTATCTACCGGAAGTTGCTTTAAAGGGATTGAAGAATCAATGCCATATTTTTTTAGAAATAGATCAACGGATGCAAAAGACGAGGATGTGAAATAGTCTTGCCATAAAAATCGGATCAGCCCTTTGATTGAATATTCTACAATATCCGGGTTGTGAATTAAATTTGCCCCATATTGAGTTCCAATTCCCATACAATCCATACACATCCCCTCTGTCGTATTGAAGGCAAATGTTTGGGGGGTAATTTCCGGATATGATTTTCCTGTGCTTTCAACCGAAAAAGCAAGGTTAAAAAAAACATCTGCAGTTTCTTTTTCAATCATGATTTTTTTATTGCCCATCATAGCGGCATTTTCGACTGCTTCAAAGAGCCTCCCTTTGACTGAAGGGTCTACTTTCAACCGATCAATTAATAACAGGCATTCGTTTTTTCTTTTTTTATCGAAAGAGATCGGAGATTGGTCAAGATCGAAGTATTCCCCATTTAAACGGACCCGAACATATCCAAGCCTTTTTAAACGAAAAAGAACTTCATCGAATTTTTCGTTTTTTCCGATTTCTATAGGAGCTAAAATATGAATTTTTTCTCCTTGAGGATAAGACATGATGCGGTCAACAACATGTTCTTTGCTGACTGCTTGAATCACTTCCCCAGTTTCCGGGCAATGGGGGATGCCGATGCGGGCAAAAAGCAGCCTAAGATAATCGTAGATTTCAGTCATTGTGCCAACGGTGCTTCTCGGGTTTCCGGCATGGGACTTTTGCTCGATGGCAATGGCCGGAGAGAGTCCGCTGATTTGGCCCACTTTTGGCTTTGGCATCTGTTTAACAAATTGCCTTGCATAGGGCGAGAGCGATTCGATGTAGCGCCTTTGACCCTCTGCATAGATCGTTTCAAAGGCTAAAGAAGATTTTCCGGATCCCGATGGTCCTGTACAAATTGTAATTTTTTCACGGGGAATCTCAACATCTACATGCTTGAGATTATTTTGTTCAGCGCCCGTAATGACGATGGAATTGACCGTTTTCTTTTTTATGGGTTTCTTTTTTTCTTTTTCTTTTTTTTCAATATGAGAGATTTTTGATTGGCGATTTGGGTTGAGAGCAGAATGGATAGCGATTCCTGTAGGTGTAGAATATGTTGAAATCGTCTCGGGCGTTCCCTCTGCTACTAATTGTCCTCCGCCATCTCCTCCTTCCGGTCCTAAATCGACGATCCAATCGGCTGTTTTAACCACATCCATATTATGTTCAATGACAAGGATTGAATTCCCTTTTTCTACAAGAGCGTGGAGGACTTCAAGAAGATGCTTGATATCTTCAAAATGAAGACCGGTTGTGGGCTCATCTAAAATGTATAATGTCTTCCCGGTTGAAGGGCGGACGAGTTCTTTGGCTAATTTAATTCTTTGCGCCTCGCCGCCTGAAAGAGTTGTCGATGCTTGGCCGATCTTTATGTAATCCATGCCAACCCGCATGAGAGTCTGCAATTTAGAATAAATAGAAGGGATATTTTCAAAAAATTCTGCCGCTTCTGCAACACTCATTTCCAAAATGTCATGGATATTTTTCCCTTTATACATGATTGAAAGAGTGTTTGAATCGAAGCGTTTTCCTTTACATTGAGGGCACTCGATCCAAGCATCCTCTAAAAAGTCCATATCGACTTTAATTTGCCCCATCCCTTCACACCCCGAGCAAGAACCTTCTTTGACATTAAAGCTAAAACGCCCCGGCTTGTAGCCTCTCGCTTGACTTTCTGGAAGACAGCAAAATAAATCGCGTATTTCATCAAATAACTTAATATAAGTTGCCGGATTGGATCTTGGATTTCGTCCGATAGGTGTTTGATCGATGGCGATCACTTTGTCGATGGCCTCGATCCCTTCAATTGCTTGATGATTTCCGACAACATGCTCGCCGCCATGAAGGACATTTGAAAGTGCCGGGTAGAGAATATCTGTAATTAACGATGATTTGCCGGACCCGGAAACCCCAGTGACCGCTACAAATAAACCAAGAGGGATAGTAACGGATAAATGTTTTAAGTTATGGTGATTCGCACCAATCACTTTTAAATGGCCCTTTCCGAGTTTTTTCCTTTTTTCAGGGATGGCAATTTCTTTTCGACCGGAAAGATAAGCCCCCGTTAATGAGTGTTTATGAGTGAGTAGAGATTTCAAATCCCCATTCACTAAAATTTTTCCTCCTTTTGTTCCGGCTCCCGGACCAAAATCGACGATGCGGTCGGCTTCCCAAATGGTTTCTTCATCGTGTTCAACCACGATCACAGTATTGCCAAGATCTCGTAGATGTTTAAGTGTTTCAATCAATTTTTGATTGTCTCTTGGGTGAAGGCCAATTGAAGGTTCGTCAAGAATATAGGTGATGCCGACTAAGCCGCTTCCGATTTGTGAGGCTAAACGCACTCTTTGCGCTTCTCCGCCTGATAATGTCGGAGCTGTGCGATCAAGGGCGAGATAATGAAGACCCACTTCCATTAAAAATTGCAATCGTTCGCGGATTTCTTTCAAAAGTTCCGATGCAATGGTTTCCTCTTGATGACTGAGAATTAAATGAGAGAAAAATTGTTGACATTCAGCCACTGTCATGGCAGTCAAGGAGCTAATTCTCTTTCCGTTCAAAAGGGTCGCTGCTGGGTAGGGTTTTAACTTTTCACCTTTGCAATCCGGACACACTTGAATACTCATGAGGGAAAGCATTTTTTTTCGATACGCTTCACTCTTTGCCTCTGCAAATCGGGTGTGTGCCTCATGCAACACCCCTTTCCATTGAATATGGTCTACCCATCTGGCTCCTGTAATGGGATGGATGAACTGCATCCTGGTCCATCGCTTTTCAGTTCCAAATAAAAAGACCTTTTTTGCCTTTTCGGACAGCTTTTTCCATGGGGTATGGACACTAAAGTTGAAAAGATCAGCTAGATTATCATAGATATTTCCATAACGAACGGTTTGATAGGAACTGGCGATACTGCAGCAATCTTCTTTTATACTTAAATTTGGATCGATGATTTCATCTAATTTGAATTCCTGGATGATGCCCATTCCTTGGCATCTTTGGCACATCCCCGAAGGACTATTAAAGGAAAAATCCTGGGGTTCAAGAGAGTTATAAGAGAGACCCGATTTTGCTGAAAAGGCATGCATTGAAAAGAGCTGCTCGTTTCCACTATCAGTTTCTAAAATGCTGCAAATACCCTCGCCTAATTGTAAGGCCTGTGTCACTGAGTCTGCAATGCGAGAGTGTTGATCGGGTTCGACGATGATCCGATCGATGATCACATCGATATCATGAGCCAGGTTGCCATCTAATATCAATTCATCTCCCAAATTGATGATTTTGCCATCCACACGGGCTCTCATGTAACCTTTTCGAATCAATTCTTGGAAGTCTTCTCGGAACTCGCCTTTTTTCCCTTTAGCATAGGGTGACAAGACCATGATTTTTGTATGCGGCTGGAGATGTTGAATTGTTCTGATGATCCTCTCTCGGCTTTGTGGAACAACGGGTTCGCCACTGACCGGACAATAGGGGACTCCAATGCGCGCATAAAGAACGCGAAGATAATCATAAATTTCAGTGAGAGTTCCAACAGTGGACCGCGGATTTCTTCCGGCAGTCTTTTGTTCGATTGAAATTGTAGGAGAAATGCCGCTGGCGTGTTCCAAATTGGGCTTTTCGAGGGACTCCATTTGTCTCCTCGCATAATTTGAAAGCGATTCAACATATCTTCTTTGCCCCTCCACATAGATCGTATCAAAAGCTAAAGAAGATTTACCCGATCCCGAAACCCCTGTAAAAACAATGAGTTCATTTTTATTTAAAGAGAGATCGACCCCCTTTAAATTATGAACACACACCTTTTTGAGAATAATTTTTTCTTTTGTCATTCAAAAATGTTATTTTCAGTTGGAAAGAGTTTGGTTTCTAGTCTTATAGAGGAGATTGAAAATAGTATCTTCCTCAGAAAGATATTCCTTGAAGAGCAAATTGAGAGATTTTTTATTATATAACTTCAATAGTTCCCAAGAAGCTTTCACTTCAGTTTCTTTTGACAAGAGCGGAAAGACAACTGAGTCAAGAAGTGTAAAATAATTTTTCTTTCTTTCCTCGGAATTTATCTTCACACCTACAAAGATCAAGGAAGCGATGATCTGCCAGCGAATCGTGTTTAAATCTTTTAAATTTTCATCTTTATCCAAAACACATAACTGCTTTGTTTTGTTTATCCACTTCTCTATATTTTCCGGGTTGTTTTTGCAAATACGTTTGCAACTCTCTATGATTAGTCTTAATAAACTTCGCCTATATTCTAATTTTGCTTTATTTTCCATCAATAATATCAGCGAATTCCTTTTTCTAAAATCCGAAACGCCTTCAATCCAACGCTCTGCCAGGTCAAATTGATCAGAAAGGATGAGGGATTCTATTATTTCTCGACTGATAACAATCTCTTGAGAAGAGGCCCCTAAATCGGCTATTTTTTCAATAAACATCTCTAAACGAGGAATGTTTTTTTCATCACAAGAGAGAAATTTTAACGTATCGATAATCAGTTCTTTCTTGAGAGAAATTTTTTCGCAAAATAATAATTTTGAAAAACATGTTTCAAATTTTAAAGTTAGAAAATGTTTTGTCCCGAGATTCTTTTTAATTAAATATGCGATTAAAAAAAGGGATTGCTTAATGTAGTTTTTCCAAGAATCGTTTATAACCACTGTTTTCCACTTTAAGATATGATTGATAGCATCTATGGATTTGCCACAGCGAAGATAGGCTTCAATAAGGAGGCGGGTATCCAATTCTAATAAAAAAACTTTCGCAGTTTGTCTTTGATTTTCATCTAGGGATTGCCTGGAAACTAATATTTTTATCTCATGGACGATTTTATTGACCTTTAATACATGAGAGGTAGAAACAACATGTTCCAACAATGCAGAGGTGGCATTCAAACTTAAAAAACAGTCATGCTTTGGATTGACAATTACATTCTGGATAAAGGAAAGCTCTCCTCTACTTGAAAGTGTATAAAAATAAATAGATTCTAAAATTTTAATAATTTCTGGTTTAAAAGAGATAGAATTATTATTTTCCCAAAAAAAATGCAGATTATTTTGTTGCACAACATTAATAAATTTCTGCAACCATTGATCAAAAGTAAAAGGAGCATCCGGAGAAAACTGATCGATGATTCTTTCTGTTATCGCCATGGTCAATCCAATATTTCCAGTCTCGAAATGATTCACTTTTAATTGTTGAAAATGGACTGCATCTATCGCTTGTTTTAATCCCATAACCCGCGCAATCATTTGAATGGCAGCAATTTCTTCCCAATCAAAACCTGAGCGAACCACTCCAGGTCTTGAGTCATACATCACCGGTTCAGAAAATTTTGAAAAAGGAATTTGGGTCAACTTCCTCTCCATCGCAGGAAAAGTTTGAGGAAAATGCCTTTTTATTCCCATTAAAGTTTGGCGAAAATGTTCATCCCTTAAACAGGGTTCATTCCTTATCAAATCGAAAATCGCTTTACATGTGTGGGATAACCTTACTAAGCTATTAAGATCTAAATAGGAAATTCTGAAATCTTTTGGAATTTTAAAGCAAGGGTTGATGTGGGGTTTGCCTAAAATTTCTATTAAATTCGGCAATCCCTTCCTTTCTTTTTTTGATACCTCTTCAACGGATAAATTGAGGTTATGAATGGGTTTTACCAAATGCATAAGATCTCTGGAATGAATAAACATAATACTCCGTAGTGGTTATACCGAAACAACTTCAAAATTTGGCTTTTGAGTGCGCCAAAGTCCGGGGTTGAGCGATCGTAAAAGGCTTTGTGTTGAATTAATACTATGCCTTTTACGATCGCTCAACCGCGGGAGCTTTCGCGCAGCTCAAAAACCAAATTTTGAAATTGTTTCGGTGTACTTCTAAATTTGAAATGTTAAATTATTATAAATCATAAATTCACTATTTCCAACGAGTCGGCATCATTTCTCCAATGAGCACCCCATAACCGAGGGGCAATCCTTACAGTAATTGAGGACTGAGAACGATTAACCACAACTAATCCCAGTTCATCCATCGCATCAGAAAAAATTTCCGATTTTTGAAAAATAGGTAAAGTATTTATTTGTATATTTACTAAATTTGTTGTCATAATTTGCATGATTTAATATAAAGTATCAGATTGTAGTCGAACAGTCCCATTGCCCTCTACACGACAATTCATTTTCAAAGCTGCATCAAATGCTTCATTCCAAGCATCATCCCATTTTCGCATTTCTTTATCTGCCGGTTTAAAACATAGAGAATAAAAAGTTGTATAGGGAATGCGCTCTAATTTTATCTCCGTACAACTAATTGCTTTCCACTTTTTTAAAAATTTTTCTACAGTAAAGGGGGGTCATTAAACTCATCTACGGAGGAGATGATGAGGCTATCGGCCGACATTTCAGTTCGATCAATGAGTTCATCTCTGTTTATATCTACCATTTCTTCTATGCGAAAATATCTCTCACTTTGTTTTAAGGTGCGTACGTGCATGGCCTTTGATTCTCCCGATATTAAATATTTTTTATGTTCGATTAACTCTGAATTCGGAAAATTCTCATTTTCATAATCAGAAATTTGATCGGGAGAAGAGGGCTTGTCAATCCCTTCTTTTATTGGTTCATTTGAATTCATTGAGGGAAAGAAATTTCCGATTCTCATATCAGCCTCTTTCATAAGTACATTATATTGAGTTTATTATAAATAAATATGAATAAAAAAATCAATGAAGAATTGAAATTCCTACCGCTTTTGCGGGATTGAATTTAAACGGAAGTTCCACTTTTTGATGGTCCGCTTTTTGTATCTTTTTGATTCTAAGCATCTTTGCTATTTGCTTTTAGTGTCTACAAACACAACTGCGCAAATGCAAAATGCTTAGAATCAAAAATCTAA
>JANWJE010000037.1 GCA_025451995.1 Parachlamydiaceae bacterium
ATCGTAAATATCTCTTGGAAGCGGAACATTCTGGTTAAACTCTGTCGCCGCTAACGCGGCTTATTCTTTATCTTGATCCTACCCATCCCTAGGCTGACGCCTATGGCTACATCCACAGGCGTGAGCCTGTGGATGTAGCCACAGGCGTGAGCCTGTGGATGTAGCCATAGGCGTAAGCCTATGTATGGGTAGGATCAAGAAAAATAAAAAGCCGCGTTAGCGGCGACAGAGTTTAACCAGAATGTTCAGCTTCAAAGAGATATTTACGATCAAACACAATATTATGTAATTTAAGAAACGAAAGATATTCCTCCTCAAATGTTTTTGTTTGATGGTGTTCGCGCTGATTCTGAATGTAAAAACGAACCGATTCCACTTGAGAATAACTCACTGTAAATGCCCCGTATCCTTTTTGCCAAACAAATCGAGAGGTTAAATCAGAAAGTTCATTACTCCATTTCGAAGAATTTGCTTTAATTTCTCGAATGCTATCAGAAATAGCTTTTTTAGAAGATAAATTTGCCAATATATGAATGTGATCCTCAATTCCTCCAATTTCAATTAAATGTCCACTTTGTGCGCGAATGATTCCACCAATATACTCATAGAGTCTTTTTTGAAATCCATCTCGTATCAATGGAAGACGATGTTTTGTGCTGAAAACGATGTGATATGTTAATTTAGTGAATGTACTCATAGATCTTTTTCTGCCGCCGTTCTCACGGCTCATATTTTTTTTGATTATACCACAGGCTCACGCCTGTGGCTACAGGCTTCTGCCGCCTTCGCGGCTAAAATAACAATTGCTCATCATTCCGCTTATTTTTTTTTCTTGATTTTCGCAACTGCCGCTTTGGAGATGCTACCATTTGGTGCATAAGAGACAATATAATACTGGGTTAGGCCAAAGGGTGCGATTTCTGCGAACTTAAATGTTTTTTTTCCTGTGTTTGGTAGAGTTGCAATCTTTTGCGATAAGCCTTTATCTGCATAAATAAAATAACCGGCAGGTGTTGATCCATGCTTTGGCACTTTGCCCTTGACGATATTGAGGCGAACATTGGGCTCTTGTTTAGATGACACTTGGTAGCTCTGAAGGTGGGTTTGTAGTGATGAAGCAGCCGCATTCTTTGCTAAACAACGAGCTCATTCCTAAAATCAGAAAAAGTTAATTTTCATATAAACTGCGCCAATAAGCAGCCGTCTCAGGAGTTAGATATTCTGCTAAGCGAAAGAAGTGGGGTTGCGTTTTATAATAGGTCCCTGTGTCGATGAATGCTATCTTGCCATCTTGGCAAAAGGGGATGTTTTTTGGCTTTACACCATTTAAGCTTATCTCGCTCACAATAGTGAAAAGGGCTTTTAATAATTCTTTATTCACGCGCCCGCTTTGCCATAAGGTTTCATCGGGGATGATTTCCATGTCGTCTTCGACTAAAATAAAGAGAGAAAATGGGCATTTTGATTCATGGTCTGGAACCATGTAGAGCCATTTTTCAGGGACTTTAAAAAGGGATTCATAATTGTGAAATTGAATAGAATCTTTAATCAACCGAGATCCTATAATTCTTTTGATTAGCTGTATATCATCTTTGAACGGATCTGATGGGGTTTTATTATCTAAAAAGGTTTTTATAATATACCCAGGGAGCTTTTCATGTTTGATGACAACAATGGCATCAAGATCTTCTTTTTGGATGAAGGTAAAACCTGCCTGTGCAAGGGAATCAAAATCTTGAAGGGTTTTTCTGTCTGAAAAGAGATAATCAAGTTGAAGATTTAAAGGATGATTGGCCGGCAATATGAAATCAGTTAATTCCTTTTTAAAGCGCTTTCCTAAGTGCTCTCTCAAACTGCAGTCCACAGCTTGCAATTGAATGTGAAATACAAGAAAAAAAAGAAAAAATTTCACTTTATTTTGCATGTTGTTCACACAAAGTATCCCAATGTAGTTTCATCGTAGGATTTAAAAAATCGCCAAATTTATAAAAATTTGGTTCCGATTTATGGTAGCCTGCAGTGTCAATAAAGGCAAATTTTCCATCCATACAAAAGGGGATGTTTTTTGGTTTAATATCATTTAAATCGACCATGCTAATAATTGAGAAAAGGGCATTGAGAAGCTCGTACGAAATGTTTTCGCTTTTCCATATGTCGTCGACGTTTGGAGCGATTCCCATATCTTCTTCAATTAAAATAAGTATTTTCTTTTTACATTTGTTTGTTTCATCAGGAAGAACATATAGCCATTTTTGGGGGACTTTAAACAACCCTTGAAGATTTTGGTGTTCAATCGTATCTTTCATTAAACGGGAACCAATCGCTCTTTTTACAAGCTGCCTATCGCATAATGCAGATTCAAGCGATGTATCATCTATAAAAGTCTTGATAATATAACCTGGAAGTTCAGGATGTCTACAGACGATGACCTTATCTATTCTTTTAGCTTGAATGAATATAAATCCGGAGGCCGCTAAAGTATTTAAATTTTCTGTCACACGTTTAGAAAAAATTTGATCGATTTTGTGTTTAGCCGGATGGTCGTCCGGAAGAAAGTAGTCCTGAATTTGATTCCAAACCTCTTTGATCAACTCATTTTTAAGAAGACATTTTTTGTTAGAATCAGCATGACAATGGCCTTGAACAAACAAAAAAATTGCCAGGCAAATTGAGTATCTAAAGTGGTCTATTAGTTTTTTTTTCATATATCTTTATTCGCGGTATAATTTTTAACTTATTAAGGAACATCTTGCGTTCCAAACACCAAATTTTGAATCCCGATTTTGATGCTGTTTCAGTATATATCGGTTTACATGTTCGTGTGCCATCTTTAAGAGTAACTTTTCGGCTGCAGCTAAACTTTCTGTCATTTTGTGAGATCTTATTTTTAATTGTCTATTGATTTGATCGATATTCATTAATAACACATTTTCATTTTGTCCTATTTGAGGATCAACATTTCTAGGCACACTTAAATCGATGACAAGTTTTTGCGAATCCAATCGATGAGGAATTTTTTTGATTAAAAAATCGGGTGATTTTGTTCCGAAAATGATCCAATCAAATTGAGTCCAACATTCTAAATTTCCCCAAGGTAAATAGCAAATACGGTATTCATCAGCTATTTTAATTCCTTGACAATCGGTGCGATTGCAAAGTGTTATATTTTCAAAATTTCTATTTTTTAGAAAGGTTAAAATTTTTTGATTAATTTGAGATATACCGACAAACAACAATTTTTTTTTTGGTGGATCTTCGAAAGTTTGTTTTCCTGTTTGCAACACTGCATGCTCCAAATTAGGCATGCCTCTTCCTAATTGTAAATCCGATCTTAGCTTCTTTGCAATTCCCAATGATTTTTGAAAAAGAAAGTGCATTTCACTCGGCAATATCTGATATTCTAAAGTCCCTTCATAGGCCATTTTAACTTGGCCTTGAATTTCTGTTTCAGCGATGATAGCGCTGTCCAAACCCAATGTGACTCTAGCTAAATGGATAAAGCAATTGAGACCAAAAAAGGAATAGAGCTTATGGTCAAAATCTTTTTTTACTTTTTCTCTCAGTATTTTTAATACATAGCTATGTGATTCTATCAAATCATGCGAACTAAAATAAATTTCTGTTCGATTACAGGTTGAAAGTAAAACAAACTGGTGCGGATAATGCACCACCTGCAAACGCCCAAACGATTGTTGGCAAGCACGGGCAAGCTCTTCTCTCAATTTCAAGTCTGCAAGTTTATGGTTGATTCCGACAACACCTACGCGCATTTTATCCTCTAATTTACCGGTGAGTTTAAAATATTTTATTGATTTTTGTCAGCTTCTCTCCTCCAACTCGCCCAAATTTTCAATTTTTTACTGCCTATAAGCGGCTAATCTTACAGCAATACATTAATTAATTTTTTTAATAAAAAAATAATTTTATTTTTTATAATAAAATAAATTTTTAGTTTACATAAACATTTTCTTTTAGTTTGTTTTTATGGTTGTTTTTTGTTATTTTTTCTCTACAAAATAAGATAATAAAAAACTGAAAAATATCTATGATAAATGTAAATTCAAATTTAAATTTTTATAACAATATTAATAATTTTTTTGAAGTTGAAAATTCGATTGTTTCAAGTCAAGAAAGTGATATAAGTAATTCAATCAATTCGTTAAATAAAAATTTAAAAAAAAGAAAAATCAACAAAAAAGATTCTGAATTTGAAAATTCATTAATAAATGATCAATTTAATTTTTTAAATTCTTGCAATGCAATAAAAAAAGATGATTTTTTTGTTAATTGTCAGCCCACTGAATGGTTCCCTTTTTTAAAATCAGAAAATGGATCTATTGAAGTCAATTGGTCATCAAATATTGATCAATCAGAACATTCGACCAACACCGAAGAATCTTTCAGTAGTGATGATTCAAGCAAGAAAGAGAAGATCATTTATATTTTTCGAAATAAATCAAAAAATAAGGTTTTAATTGGCAAAACAGAAAGAAAATTAAAAAAGCGTGTCTCAGAACATTTAAACAAAATAAACACTGTTGTGGTCGAAAAATTTTCTAATAGCAAAAGACATGAATTTTTTCAGGATTTTCGTCAAAATCCAGCTGATTTTGAAATAGGAGTATTGTATTCTGCTCTGCCGGAAGAGGATTTAAATCATTTAGAGCAAGAATTTATAAAGCATAAAGCGGCTCTCTATCAACTCTACAACACCAATAAAGGGGGTGGGGGCGGGGTCTCTCATTCCGGTAAAAAAGAAACAGTGTTTGCCGTACCCAAAAATGAAACAACCCCAAGCAAGTATTATGCATTTAAAAAATTAGAGACTGGAATCGCCCCTGTTTTCAGCCCGGGATTAAAAAGAAGGGTCGATGATCAAATAGAAGAGGGAAATGAGGTCGTTTATTCTATCAAGAAATCAGATACAAAAAGATATATTGGGGTAACAAACAATATTTTTAGACGCTCAAAAGAGCATGCCTATGCAGCAAATCGCCAAGATCCAAATCATGAAAATTACGATCCTAATCAGAATTATGGATATATCCATGAAGCTTTAGCGAAAAGCCCGGAAAATTTCAAAATTGGTGTATTTTCTATTCAACCGTTAAGCAAAATCAACCCCGAGGAATGGAATAGCTATCATCATATCAAGGGAATTGCAAACGTTGAAAAATATATGATAAAGAACAAAGAATCTCTATTTTCTCAGAATGGATATAATGGCAATGGGGGCGGGGGAGGACCGGTCTCAAGTCAATGTTTATTTGACTGAATAAATCATTAATATTACCGGCAAATCTTAATCTTAATCTTGATCTTTTTCCCTCACACATTTCTGAGATCAACATTAAGATCAAAGTTTGTTCTACCGTCCTTTTTTTGCCTCTCTAAGCTGTTCCCTCTTTTTCTTTTTTCTTTTTTTCAGCTAACTCAAGCAGCATTTCGCTAGTCGCGGTTTCGCCATTTAATTGAATGGTTTCTGTTTCAGGTAAGATGACTGCCAATTTTTCATACGCTCGATAATACTTTGGATTTAACTCTATGCATTTTACTAAAAGCTCTTTTTTATCCATGCTTGTCCCATCGATGAGTTCAATCTTTGTATCTATTCTTTTTGCCAAATCATAATAAGCTAAAGAGAGAGAGGAGTCATAATGAATCGCCAATAGATAAAGATCTGTCTTATCGACCAACATTCCTTTATTTTTTAGATAAATATCAACTTTTTCTAAGGGTTCTTTGTCTTTCAATTCAATCGGTAACAGGATTGTCTTTTGGCCTCTAAAGAACATTTCGCTTAGGTTGTAGAATAATCTTCCATTATTTGGAGCGAGTTCAATTGCCTTCAATAAAAGGGCTTGGCGATCCATTTCCTTGCCATTTTTTAATTGAATTTTTTTATTTTTAGCAAGAAGGATTGCTAAATTACAATAACTTAGAGGATCGGCATGATCGCCATCCTCAATCGTTTCAAGGTAAAGATCCTCTTGTGTCATTTCTTTTCCCATGACCATGACCGTTTTTTCCCCAGACATTTTCATCATCCTAGCAAGAAAGGCAAAGGCGTCAGGGCAATGTTCTTTTTCAATAATCTCAATGAGCTCTTCTTTAGAAGAAGCATGGCTAGCCAGACGTCTAATATCATTTTTTATTGTGCTTGTTGTAAATGACACTTTTTCTGTTTTTTTTCTTTTCGGAGTTTTTAAAATTTCTGTTGGAAGGGGGATTATTTTTATTTCACTTTTCTTTTCTAAGGAGACTTTCTTATCCTTCATCAAATAGTTAAAAATTGTAATGCAGGCTTGAAAGCACCCAAAAGTTGAAAGAGCAATTGCCATTATTTTTTTTTCTTGAAGGGACATTGCAAATAAACTTGTCCCTTTAGAAAATAAAGAGCGAAAATTAAAAATATAAAATGAATGATAAGATAGGTTCATTGAAAATTCTTCTATTTGGGTTAATTAAAAATCGTCCTTATAATCATAAAATCTCGATTGCAGGGGAGAGATAGATGCTGTCGATCGGGGAGTCATTGGATCCATAGGATATAATTCTCCTTCACTTTTTGCGGAGGCAGTCGATGGTGATAAGGCCATGAAGCTTTTTACGGAGGAGTTCTCGCTAGGGGAATAATTTTTACTTTTTTCTTCAAAATAATCTAAAAGATGTTCATCACCTCGGTTTGAGTGATCGTCTTCAGCATCGGATTGTGTGAGTGGAGAATCGTTAGTTGCGTTTTCTTTTATTGCTTTTTCAGAAATATAAAAAGTGGGTGTTTTTATCCCTTCCTGATTCGTTATTGGGGGTTTATTTATGGCTATTGTCTCATTTTTCAAAATAATCCTAGATAAATTTGCTTTAAATGCGATTAATGATTTGGAATCTGTAACATTGACAGCTGTCACTTTCTGAGAGTTCTGAATGGAGGAATTTAAAATAAAAGAATCATTATCATCCTGATCTAAATTCTCATAGATAATTGGAGAGAATGCATGCGTGTTTGTTTCTTGTGTTGCAACAGAAGGGGCCATCTCTCTCGTATTTAAAAGTGATAGGGAGTTTAAATGCTCTACTTCCATCAAATCTGTTGTGCTTTCTCTGGATAACTTATTTAAGGATCCATTCTCACTATCAATAAATGGCGAATGTGCAGTTTTTGAGAATTGCTCAGGGGTTTTATCTATTGATTTTATACTCTCTTGATTCGGAGAGTTCACTTGAGCACTTTTTGATGAAGTTAAGTCTTTTTCATTATTTTGATCATTTATTATGCAAAGTTCTTTAAAGTTTATTTCTGATTTTATTTGATCAATTTTTTTATCTTTAAAAAATTTTTTATATAGGAGATAAAATACAAAAACTACCATTGCTAGATAGATTGTTTTATTCAATCTCTTGTCTTCGCTTTCATAAGTCCTTTTCTGAATGTTGCTGTCAATTTTTTTTATTACTAAAGATTGATTGAGATCTTTTTCACACATAGGGTGGTCGGTAAATTCACTTAATTTTTTTGAAAAAGGAATGAAGTTTCTTGAATGATCAGGTGAGACCGCAGCTAAGGCGACTGATGTTATTTTTTCTTCTTTGGTAAACTGATAAGTTTTTTGTGGGATGTATGTTTTAACCCATCTGTAGGGATTTTCAACACCGCATTTATAGGGATTTTCAAAATCACCAGTTTCTGTCTTTTCTATAAATTTCCTAAAAAATTTAAAGCGATAAAACGGATTGCCACTATTATATTGGTTGATGTTATTCATTATTCTACTAATTTTATTTGAGTATTAGAAAGTCGAAGGATGCTAGCAAAAATTTAACTTTTAGTAAAGAAGTTATTTGTACATGGCGTGAAAGAGATCTAAAAGATTCTTTTTATCAAGTAAATGGAGTTTCGAAAGAGGTCTAATATAAAACCCGCATCGTCAAATGCGGGTTTTTTCTTTGATTATTATTCATTTAAAAGGAGGGGGACAAATGCTAAATCAACGATGCCTTGAAGTCCTTGGCTACTTGGTAATTTAATTGCGGCAAAGGCTTGGCTTGTTGTAATCGATGCAGTCTCAACATTTTTATGTGAAGCTATTGCTTGTGCTTTTAAAAGTAAATTTAGAGAAACACTTGGAGTTTTTGTTCCAGTCTGGCCTGTTTGGCCTACTTGACCTGTTTGCTGTCCATTATTGGCTAGATTAACATGGATGGTGGCTCCTACTTGATAGCTGCCAAATTCGAAAGGAAGGGAATGAAAAGCAACTGTATTAGTAGGAGTGTCGCATTTCGGATCGATTAATTGTAATGCATTTTTTTTGAATATGCCCGGGATTGTTTGCGATTCTAGAAGGCCATTTGGACCTATCACAAAGACATTTACTAATGCAGTTGTCCCTGCAGGGATTTTTTGTTTGACCAATCCATTGGCATTGACATCGATAATGAAATCGACTTGCTCTTTCTTAAATATCTTATCTTCTTTAGCTTCAATAGATGAAGAAAAAAAAGATAACATTGCTGATAAAACGAATGGGGTTAAGTACCCTAGATTCTTAAACATTTTAACCTCCTTGTAATGGTAAAACATAAAATAAAAATTGATATGTATAATTACAAGGGAAAAATATAGATTTTGAATCATGAGGTCTATATACTCCTTTTTGTCTAACGATTAAATTTTTTTCTATATGACTAAACAATACGATGAAAGTACGGTTAAAACCCTCGATGCTTTAGCGCATATCCGCCTGCGATCCGGCATGTATATTGGGCGGTTGGGCGATGGGTCAAATCCGGATGATGGAATCTACATCATGCTCAAAGAGGTGGTCGATAATAGCATTGATGAATTCATCATGAAGCACGGCAAAAAAATCATCGTGAATGTCGATGAGATGAAAGGATCTGTCTCTGTGCGCGATTTTGGTCGAGGCATTCCACTGGGTAAAGTTATAGAATGTGTCAGCCAAATCAATACGGGTGCAAAATATAATGATGACGTATTTCAGTTTTCAGTCGGTTTAAATGGGGTGGGCACAAAGGCGGTAAATGCTCTATCCAGTTATTTTCTCGTACGGAGTTATCGCGATGGTCAATTCATTGAAGCCAAGTTTAGCCGGGGTATTATACAGAGTGAAAAAAAAGGAAAAACAGAAGAGCCGAATGGGACTTTTGTGGAATTTATCCCGGATACAGAAATTTTTAAAAAATTTCGTTTTCAAAAAGAGTTTATTTTAAAAAGAATTTGGCATTACGCCTATCTTAACACTGGTTTGTTATTAGAGTTTAACGGAGAAAAAATTCAATCAGACAATGGGTTGCTCGATCTTCTCAATTCAGAAGTGACCGAAGATCGGTTATATGAGCCGCTCCATTACGCTGGCCAACAATTAGAATTTGCATTTTTGCATACGAGCAGCTATGGAGAAAGCTATTTTTCTTTTGTCAATGGGCAATATACCTCAGATGGCGGGACGCATCTCTCAGCATTTCGAGAAGGAATATTAAAAGGGGTTAATGAATTTTCGAAAAAAAATTTTCAAGGAGTCGATGTTAGAGAGGGGATTGTAGGAACGATACTCGTTAAAGTTAAAGACCCGATCTTTGAATCACAGACTAAAAATAAACTTGGGAATACTGAACTTCGAGTCCTTGTGGTGCATGAAGTCAAAGAAGCTGTTGTCAATCTTTTGCATAAACATCCCGATACTGCAACTCAAATTATTGAAAGGATTGCCTTCAATGAAAAATTGCGAAGAGAATTAGCCGCCGTAAAAAAAGAGGCGAAAGAAAAACAAAAAAAAATTTCTTTTAAAATCCCCAAGCTTAGAGATTGTAAATACCATTTTCAAGATCAATCGCAATACAGCGATCAAACGATGATTTTTTTAACAGAGGGGGATTCAGCGAGTGCATCGATTGTGGCATCGCGAGATCCCTTGACACAAGCAGTTTTTTCTCTTAGAGGAAAACCGTTAAATGTCTTTGGCATGAAGATGGATCAGCTTTATAAAAATGAAGAGATGTTCAATCTTATGAACGCTCTTAATATTGAAGATGATATTGCACATTTGCGCTATAATAAAGTCGTTTTGGCAACTGATGCGGATGTGGATGGGATGCATATTCGCAATCTTCTCATCACCTTCTTTTTAACCTATTTTGAAGGTCTGGTTTTAAATGGTCATCTTTATATTCTCGAAACACCACTCTTCAAAGTCAGAAATAAAGAACAAACATTTTACTGCTATTCTGAAGAAGAAAGAGATAAAGCGATTGCAAAGTTAAAGAAAGGGGTAGAGGTGACCCGTTTCAAGGGATTAGGAGAAATTTCCCCTCATGAATTTAAGCAATTCATTGGAAAAGAGATTAAACTTATCCCGGTTCCGGTTCATTCATTTTCTGATATCAAACCGACATTGCAATTCTATATGGGAAAAAATAC
Organism: Parachlamydiaceae bacterium; assembly: GCA_025451995.1. Classification (GTDB taxonomy): domain Bacteria; phylum Chlamydiota; class Chlamydiia; order Chlamydiales; family Parachlamydiaceae; genus JANWJE01. The sequence continues at coordinate 10,436 of JANWJE010000037.1, forward strand.
ACCCGAGAGAAAACAATTTATTATGCAAAACTTGATGAGTGACGATGGATGATATTAAGCAATTAATGCAACATCATTATATTAAATATGCCTCTTATGTCATTTTAGACCGGGCAATCCCCCATGTGGTGGATGGTTTAAAGCCTGTTCATAGGCGAATCCTCTATATGCTTTTGTTAATGCATGATGGGAAATTGCATAAAGTGGCTAATGTAGCGGGACAAACAATGGCCTTGCATCCACACGGAGATGCACCGATTACTGATGCGCTTGTCAATATGGCGAATAAAGGCTATTTGCTCGACATGCAGGGGAATTTTGGGAATTTGATGACTGGAGATCCTCCGGCTGCTTCCCGTTATATCGAGACACGATTAAGCCCTTTAGCAAAAGAAACATTATTTAATCCGGATATCACTAACTATCAAGCCTCTTATGATGGCCGCCATCAAGAGCCAATCACTCTTCCGGCAAAGCTTCCCATTGTATTGATGCAAGGGGCAGATGGAATTGCCGTGGGGATGGCAACGCATATTTTCCCCCACAATTTTGTAGAATTACTCGAGGCAGAAATTGCCATTTTAGAGGGAAACCCCATTCAGATCCTTCCAGATTTCCCAACAGGGGGAATAATGGATGCTTCTCAATATGCCAAAGGTAGAGGAAAAGTTAAACTAAGGGCAAAGATTGATATTCGCGATGCCAAAACACTTGTGATTAAAGAAATTTGTTATGGCACAACCACCGAATCTTTAATTCGTTCCATCGATGAATCTGCTAAAAAGGGAAAAATAAAAATTGAAGGGATTCAAGATTATACAGCTGAAAATGTAGAAATTGAAATCAAGATGTCTCGAGGGCATTATGCTCAAGATGTGCTCGATGCACTCTATGCTTATACGGAGTGTGAGGTGACTCTTAATTCGCAAATTGTTGTGATTAAAGAGAATATGCCTTGGGAGACAGATGTTGATGAAATCCTCTATTATCATGTGGAAAAATTAAAGGAATATCTAAAGCGAGAATTGGAAATTGAACAAGGACGATTAAATGAAAAAATTTTTGATAAATCTTTAGAGCAAATTTTTATTGAAAATCGCCTTTATAAGCACATTGAAAATGTCGATACTTATGAAAAAATCCATGAGACAATTGCAACTAGTCTAAAGCCTTTTCATCAACAATTAATACGGATACCTACTGAAGCAGATCGTGAAAAATTACTCAATATTCCAATTCGTCGCATTTCACGATTTGATATCGAAAAAAATCAAGAGGAAATCGTTTCTTATCAAAATGAACTCTTGAGGATAGAAAAAGAATTAAAAAATATTAAAAAAGTTGCGATTCGCTATCTCCAAAATCTTTTAAAGAAATACGGAAAAAATTTCTCCAGAAAAACAGAAATACAAGCGATTGAACAAGTGGATATGCGCGCCATGGAGACGCGACAAATAAAAGTGGGATTTGATCCTTCAACCGGCTTTTTGGGAACTAAAGTCGAAAGCAAAGAGATGATAGAATGCACTAATTATGATAAATTGCTCATCATTTATAAAGATGGGACCTATCAAGTGATCAATATTCCGGAAAAGCAATACTTGCACCATGAAAACAATAAAGTGGTTTATGTGGGGATAGCAGACAAAAAAACTGTCATCAACATCGCTTATCGCAACCCCAAAACACATTGTGCTTATGGAAAACGTTTCGTTGTGGAAAAATTCATCTTAGAAAAATCTTATCGCTATTTTGAAGAGGGAATGATTCTCGATTACCTCTCTGCTGATGAGGAATCTTGGGTAGAGTTGCATTTAATCCCCACCCCTCGGAACAAAACAAAAACCAAACAGTCTTATCATTTGGCGACGCTCTTGGTTAAAGGCGTTACGGCCAAAGGTGTTAAAATCACTCCAAAAGAAGTGAAAAAAATTGTGCCATTGGGACAAAAAAAGGCATAATCTATTCGTTGTCCGTGCTCTTTTTGTGCCCGTGTGCGTGCCCATACGCATTAAACTAAGCGATTTAACGCAAAGGCGCAAAGTGACAACGAAAATTTGTCTAGACAATGGGGGACACCTTACACCTTAAGTTAGTTTGCGCTTCTTTGCGTTAAATCGCTTAGCTTAATGCGTATAGGCGCACGCACACGGGCACCAAATAGGTTTATCAATGATTTCGATCGCTTTCATTCCCAAAGATGATTATCTAAACACTCTGGAAATCCAAATAAATGGCCAGCCTTGGCGCACTGTTCATCCTGCGATTTTTGGACGAAAGCCAAAAATGTCCCCCATTGCTTCCATAGAAGATCTTCAGGCACAATTTGATGTTTACGAACATCAGCGGGTGAAAGGATATATCATTTGGCGGCTCTCAAAACAAAGCTATCACACTTCGCAACTTGCAAAACTATTAAAAGAGCGGCTTGTCCAACTTAAGACTATAGAAAAGGTTTTAGAAGAACTATCGGAAAAAGGACTTTGCGATGACGATCTTTGGATGGAGCGGTTTTTTACAATGCATAAAGGACGCTATTCCTTAAGACAAATCATTCAAAAATTGTTGGCAAAAGGGATCGATAAAGAGGAGATTTGCAATTATTCAGAAAAATGGTCGAATCCTGAAGAGGAATATGAAAGATTGCAGGTGCTTATTGCCAAAATAGCTAGAAAAAAGGATCTCAGTGATTTCAAAATGCGCCAGAAAGTCATCGTTTCTCTCATCCGCAAAGGTTTTTCTATAGAACACATTAAACAGATAATTGTAAATTATTAAATATTATGTTATTATAATAGTAATGAGACAATTCTAAAAATGCCAGTTGAAGATACTGAATCAAAATCTTGCATCGCTTCAGCATCTTGAACTGCCGTTTTTAGGATAAAAAAAGGGAAAGTTTTTATGGTCAATCAAATACAAGGCAGCAATGAGACCCCTCAGATTCATGGGGAATCAACGTCTCCTAAGCTCAGGTCATCTAGCTCAGGAGAAATGCCAAACAATATGGCTGGTATGAAGGAATTTGATCCGGAAGCGTATCATCAGATGCTTGTATCAATGGCTAATGACATTAATAATAAAAGCCGTAAGCATCAAGAAAAAATTCATAAGATCAATCAAGAAGGCAATAATTAGACTGTGGGTTTCGAAAACGGTCTACTCTTTGAGTCCTCTCTTTTTTTGGGTCTCCCTATCGATGATCTGCTTGAAAGTGCTTTGGATGAGATGATCCCCCATGAAAAGGAATTATTTTTATCAAAGAATGACCCAATGTATTTAGAAACAATCACCCATTCTGGAAAAGATTATTTGGGAAAATCATTTGGTTCCTCTATTCAAACCAAAGATTTGGAGTTGGCCTACAACCATGTTTCAAGTATGATCATCAAACTTTTTCCTCATTATCCTGTTAAAAAAGAATCTTTTTATCTAATCACACAGACCCGTTAAATTTATAATGCAGCCAGAAGAAAGCGATTTTTTTATTGTTACAGACGAAGAGGCGGGAGAGAGACTCGATAAATTGCTCGCCTTGCGGTTTAAAGAAATTTTTTCACGAAGTTATTTTCAATCTCTTATCGAAAAACAGCTAGTCCTGTTGAATGGATCCCCCGTAAAAAAAAAGGAAAAGCCCGAGGAAGGAGATGAAATCGAAATTCAGTTTGCCCCTTCCCCTCAAATTGATTTAACTCCTGAGGCAATCCCATTATCTGTCATTTTTGAAGATCAATATTTGATTGCTGTCAATAAACCGGCCGGAATGGTCGTTCATCCGGCGCCTGGAAATTGGTCCGGGACATTTGTCAATGCTTTGCTCTTTCATTGTGGTTTTTTGAGCCCGGCGGGCTCCGATTTAAGACCTGGAATTGTTCATCGTCTCGATAAAGAGACATCCGGCGTTTTAATCGCGGCAAAAACTTTGGAAGTTCAGCAAAAACTCACTCTTTTATTTTCTAATAGACACGTTTATAAAGAATATATCGCTATTTGCCTTGGGAAACCGAGTGAAGGGGAGATCAACGCGCCGATAGGGAGGCACCCCATTCACCGCAAGCAAATGGCGATTGTACCGAATGGAAAACCGGCTATAAGTGCGATTAAAGTTCTTGGATTCAATGATAAATTGAGTCTTTTACAGGTGGTCATATCAACTGGCAGAACCCACCAAATTAGAGTGCATCTTAAATATAAGGGAACTCCGATTCTAGGAGATGCTCTTTATGGAAGCTCTTCTCAAAATCAATATTACGGAGCTCAGAGACAGATGCTGCACGCTCTAAAAATGCAATTAAAACACCCTGTGACAGGTGAAGACCTTGAGTTCAGCGCCCCTCCACCCGCCGATTTTTTGCGTTATTCAAAAAAAATCATCTTTTAAGCTAAAAAATTTTTTATTTTTCTAGGCATTAAAATCTCAAATTCGCTATTGTCAGGTTTACCAGACTCGAAGAACAAACCTGTCAATTTTGAAAAGGATCGAATATGAAAGAATTTGTAGCATACATCGTAAAAAATTTAGTTGATCACCCCGACAAAGTAAAAATCAATGAAATTGGTGGCACTCAAACCTTAATTATTGAGCTCTCTGTCGAGAAATCCGATATTGGTAAAATTATTGGTAAAAAAGGGAAAACCATTAATGCAATCCGCACATTGCTCATGTCTGTGGCAAGCCGCAATGGTATTAGGGTGAATCTTGAGATTTTAGAGGAAAATTCCCGCCCAGAATAATATCTTTAGTAAATAGAAAAGGAGGTTGCCATGTTAAATTTAAACCATTCAACTTTGAAAAATATTGTTGCCGGTGCACAGCCAAAGGCGTTCGATGCTGCACCAAAAACTCTACAAAAAGCAGCAGCACAAGCTCAACCAAAAACAAAACCAACAAATAAAGACATCAATAAAGCGATTAGAAGCTTGGATAAAGCAGAAAATTTGAATCTAAGGGAAGCAAGACAGATCCGTAAAGCGCAAAGAAGGCTAGGTGCGGCCCCAAGTCCTGTATAGTTAGATTATTTGTAATTTTTCTCCCTCTCAATGTCTTCTATTCTTTTTTAAGATTGAACATATGGGGGGGAATTTACTGATCTTAATCTCGATCTTAATCTTAATTTTAATCTTAATCTCGATCTTGCTTTTCTTCAAATTCTCAGGGTTCTAGACCCTATGTTTTAGTCTAATCACAAAACACTTAATCCGAGTTTATGAGGGTGAAAGATCAAGATCAAGATTAAGATTTGCTCATTTTGTAAAGTGGGCCACTTTGCGTAGCAGGGGTGAGTTTAAATCTTTGGGAGAAACGGGGTAATCATTGATTTTCTAGAGTTAAGGGCCCCTGCTTGAAAGCGTAAGATTGCCATTGGAAGAGGGTGGCTTGCTTTCATCTTTTTCGTTTGAATTTCAGGGAAATGAGTTTTAAAGATGTTTTCAAAATCTTCATTTGAACATTGGCAAAATTCGATACTCATCGATGGCTTTAATGAATCCACAGCAAATTGGAAGCCTGCCAGAAAGCTATGAAGATGGTGATAGCCTGTGTGGGTTGGTGCAACCCAAAACCATAGCTCGTCTTGATGATCATAGGGTCCAATCCGATTATGATAAACCTCTTCTGCACTTGCAACCGTACTCATCATATGCAGATGGAGATCGATTTCTTCATTGTCATTGTAAACTTTTTGTGAATCGTTCAGCCACATTTGCCGAATTTTATCTGCATTTTTAAGGAACATATCAACGTTTGAAGAAAAAATCTTTGTCTGTCCCACTCTCGCGCATCCATTTTGAATTTTTGTATCTAAGAAAATATTGGTGTACTTATCTTGGATGCAAAAATTTAAATTCGCTTCTACTTCGGATTCTTTTAGGCTATAAATTTGTTTATAAAGAGAATACATGTCTGCTTGCTGCAAGATTCTAAGGGCGGCTTGCTTAAGATATGATTTATCATTTGGAAGGTCATCAAAATGGATAATTTCGACCTCTTCTCTAAGAGAAAGTGATTTCATTCGATTAAGAAGAGTGCTCACACATGCAATATCGCGATGAGAGACTTTTGTAAGAAGATCTGTGTCATCAAGAATGGCTTGCAAGAAAGAGAGATATTCACAAAATTCTCTTTTTGGGTCGATATAATGATCTTCTAGCTGTTGAGCTGCCGATTTTCGCTTCAGCAGTGTTCCTAAAATTCGTATGCGGCTTGGCTCATTGAGATTGGAAGAAGTTTTAGCGATTTGACGATCAATGTCCTCGATTGACATTCCGCCTAAACTATAGCGATCATTCAATTCAAACGTTTTCTCGGCGATGAGAACATTACACGATTGAGCATCTCCAATGATAGCGGTTGGAACAGAAAATGTTTTTAAATTGGATTTATGATGGTCGATGACACTGATGACTTCCAGATAAGAAGCCATCTTGACCTCATCAAAATTGCAAAAATCGCGCATAGAAACAGTTCCAAGCCCTTGCTCTCTCAAATCTTTAGCTTTGACGACACCAACGGGAAAAAATGAGCCATCTTGTTCTGTAATCACGACAGTTAGGAAATCCCGATTTTGCATCTTTTGCTTGATTTCATTGACATCGCTTCGAAGAGTAAGATAGGTATAAGCGATATTTAGAACATGGTATTTTATCTTTAAGACGACATCTAAGCGTTCAACGTAATTTCTAACTTCTAAAATAGCGACGTCTAAGTGTTTGATCAATTGGTTTAAATAGTTAAATATTTCCGGTCGGTTTTCTTTTAAAATCCCCTTTTGATCAAAGAGGGGGCTCTCTGCAAAAGTATCCAATTCATTTTGAATCCGAACCATTCCTTTTAGCGAAAGAGCATCAAGCGCGGTAATCAGCTCTTTAAAGGTGCCGTCAAGCCCCTTTTTAACATTTAAAACTGTGTAAAAAAAATCATGCAACAATTGTTTTTGAGCGTCATTAAAATCGCGCGCCGGTTGACAATCTTTTATTTTAACGCTAAAGATTTCTGCTTTTAAATTTGGCAAATCTTTTATTGATACATCTAATTTAGCAAAAAAAGAAATCAGTTTTGTATGAAAATTATTTTCAAACCAATGAAGGCACGCTTTAAATAAAATATTAATGTGGCGTATAGGTTCTACATCAGAACTTCGCCAATCTCCCAAATAGTGTCCTTTTTCATCGATTAGAATAATTGCTTTTTCGTTTTTACCATGCTCCAGATCGCTAATAAGTGTTTCGCCTTGAAGCTTAGAAAAATCTCTTTGGGTCAGCAAATCCATCGCCGTTAGAGCCAACGAAGGTGAAGTTCGAGCAATAGAACTAAAAACAGAAGGGCTGATCATGTTTTTAAAATAAGCAGTCACTGGAGAATCAGGCGGCCCTCCCGGCAATGCCCAAAGATGGATACCTGTCCCGACCCGTGCAGCAAAAGCATCTGCCCATCCCCAAAAGGAGGCAATCATTGTATCGATATCCGGTGATAAATGGGCAGTGACATAATGAGTACCAAAATAATTTTTCCCCATTCCTATAGGAAAGAAAACCTGATAGGAATCTCTTGGAATATTTTTACCGATGATTTTGCCCCTGATCTCACTATTTTCTTTATCTGATAATTCTGAAAAGTTATTCAACCAAAATTCAAAAGCCGGAAGATCGAAGGGTTCTCTTAATATTTTTTCTTGGTTAACGCGCTCAAAATAATTAAGAACAGCATGGAGTAAAAAGGTTGGAGGTTCGCTTTTTCTAATAAGATCGCACAAAAGATGGTTAATGTATTTAAAGCGTTTTCTTAAACTTAAGTTTAAAAAAGAAGGTTCCCGAAATGAAGAGATCGCTTTTTCAATTTCTTCAAAGGATGATTGCGCATTTGAAAGTTGTGAAATTGTTTCGGCTAAGTCTTTAGACATCTTGATATAAGATTAGAATAATTAATCGGACTGAGTAGGACTCGAACCTACGACCACCCGCTTAGAAGGCGGGTGCTCTATCCACTGAGCTATCAGTCCAGGAAATCGGAGGATTCTAGCAATATTTTATCTAAATATCAAGAGAGTTTTAAACAAAAGCTTTTTTAGGGACTGTGAAACAATAACCTGCACGATCGTTCAACCCCGGGGCTTTGGCGTTGTTCAATCGTGCAGGTTATTGTTTCACAGTCCCTTAATGCCATAAATCATTTCTCTTTCTTTCAATTGAATATAAGTGACTCGATGAATGATTGAACCAAGAAATACAGCGACTAATGCGTAGGAACTCAACTTTCCAATAATATTCATTTCGCGAAGAGTGACTAGAAATATCATATTAGAAATGATCGACCCGGCGAGAAAAGCTTTGTGGGAGTCAAGGTCTTTATAATTCATTGTAAAGGTTGAAATATGGTAAAAAAGAGTTGTCGCTAAATTGCGAATAGCAAAAATTAAAGCTGTCAGTTTGGGGTTAATCCCTATCCCCAGTCCTAAGAGATACCCAGCGCACAAATCAACCGCGGCATAGGCCGGAATGAATTTTATGTTTGGCAAAGAAGGTTCATTCGTCATACAATACTCCTAATTGCCAGCTATTTTACAAGAATTGGAGCAAATGAATCAAGTTTATTTAGGATTAGGGGGAAACGAAGGCGATATCTTAACTTCTATCTGCAAAGTTAAAGAATTTTTAGAAAAATCCCCCGCTATAAAAGATTTAAAAATGTCTAATATTTATAGAACAGCGCCTGTTGGAATGGTTTCTACTTCTTGGTTTTTAAATGCAGTCTGTACCTTTAAAACGCCCCTATCTCCTTTCGATGTATTTGCTTTTACTCAAGAGATTGAAACACAACTAGGAAAAATCCCAAAAGCCAAAGATGCTCCCCGCCCGATTGATATCGATATTCTATTCCATGGTGTTGAAAACATCGATTCAAACGATTTAAAAATTCCCCATAGAGAATGGCATAAAAGGCTTTTTGTCCTTATGCCGCTTTCAGAATTAACTGAAAAAGTAGTTATAAAAACAAAGAATGGGTTATCATCCTTTATTATCAAGGAGTTAATTGCTGAACTTCAGAGCGAGCAGCAGCAATTTTATCTCCTTTCTCATTAAAAACGAGTGATTATGAAAACAATTCCGATTAAAAAATTTTCTATTGGCAAAGATGAACCTTTGGCAATCATGTCCGGCCCCTGCGTAATTGAGAGTGAAAGCCACTGTCTAAAAGCGGCTGAAGCATTAAAAAAAATGTTTGAAAAACATGGAGTTCATTTAATTTTTAAATCTAGTTATGACAAAGCGAATCGCTCCTCTTTTCATTCTTTTCGAGGGCCGGGTTTGGACGAGGGGTTGAAGATTCTCCAACGCGTACAAAATGAATTTGATCTGCCAGTCGTTACCGATGTTCATAGTCCGGAAGAAGCAAAAATTGTGGGAGGGGTATGCGAGATTTTACAGATCCCAGCTTTTTTATGCCGTCAAACAGACCTTATTGTTGCCGCAGCAGAAAGCGGAGCTGTGATTAGTGTTAAAAAGGGGCAGTTTTTGGCGCCTTGGGATATGGAAAATGTTGTGAATAAAATTGTTGCAGCCAAAAATGAAAAAATCATTTTAGTCGATAGAGGCACCTCTTTCGGGTATAATAATTTAGTGAGCGATATGCGCAGTATTCCCATCATGCAACGCTATCAATTTCCTGTATGTTACGATGCCACCCATGCCGTTCAAAAACCGGGTGGATTAGGGAGTAAATCAGGAGGTGACAGAGAATTTATACCCATCCTTGCAAAGGCTGCCTTAGCGGCTGGGGCTAATTGTTTGTTTATTGAATCTCATCCTGATCCGGATAATGCTTTAAGCGACGCCGCGTCTGTGATGAGTTTTGAAGAGTTAGATTTTATATTGCCTCAATTAAAAGAGATCTATCAAGTCATTCAGAGGCAACTGCCAACAAGATAAGCATGCTTAATACAAAATTGTTTTTTTTTATTTCCCTTCTTTTTTTTAGCATCACTTGTAGTTTTTTTTTTCTTTTTCAATCCAATAGCGATGCCAAAAAAAAATATAAAGCCCTACTATCTCCTCACACATCCCCTCAAATGTCTCCTCATATTAAAAACACCCTGCCAAAGGTATCCATGGGTATTGCCAAGCAATGGAGAGAGGGCTTAAGCAAGCAAATCCTTTATCAAAAGGAAAAAAAAAGGATGGAAATTAGGATATCAGCCGTCGAATCCCAACTCGTTTTTTCAAAGCAGACCGGGGAATTAAAGGAGATTTTTAAAGAGATGACTGCTGTTATGCAAGAAGAAATCACAGGCAATGAACAAAGGATTAAACATTTTAATATAGAAAAGGGGACCTATTTCTATACCAATGCTGAATTTACAGGAGAACAAGCGGAAATTGCACATTTTTTAATTCCCGGAGATCACATCCCCGAAGATTTTAATCCATATCATGCAATTTTTAAAGGGCATGCCAAGAAATTATTTTTAACATTAAACAAACAACCTCTTTTTCAAACAGAGGGTTTCAAGGCCATTGTCAATTAATGAGCAAATATCATTATATAGCATTCATTCTTTTCCTTTTTTTCTTTGCCCTTGAAGCAAACGCTGATGATCTATTTTCTCAGTTAAGCGGAATCACTCTCCATTCCGGGGAGGCCTCTTTTGATGGAAAGCAATTCATCTTGAATGGAGATGTTAATATTGATCATCCCATTGGAAAAATAAGATGCCATCGCATCACTATAGAATTTTCTCCCATTAACAAAGGGATTCCAAAAACGATGAAAATTGAAAATGAAGGACATATTTGGTTTAAAGACGGGTCTGAGCTTTTTTTTGATTTAGGAGAAATCGATTATCAAGAATTATACCGGCCTCTAGTTGAAATTTCCCATTTGGACTCAGCGAGGCAAAGCCAAATCGAGCCTTGCGTATCCGAACGAGGAAGCCCTTCCCAAATTGGGAAGGGTGACGAGGAGGAGCGATTTGGCAAAGCCGTAGCAAGTCCAAATGGGAAATTTCAACTAGAGGCCGGTATAAGGGCCAATTTTTTTAAAAAAGATGTGACATACATTAAATCCCTTGAAAAGGGACTCTGCGAAATGAGCAGTGAAAAAATGACTCTTTCCTTCTTTGCATTGCCGGATAGATCTTCAACTTTATCAATTGATACAATGGAGGCAATTGATTCTGTTCAGATGAAGTATGACGATATGCTTATTTCTGCAGACCACGCGAGCTATCAACAAAGCGAAGGCGATGCCATTGTATCCGTATGGTCAAATCAGGAAGCTTCTTTTTGTAAAATGGCGTTTGCCAATGGCGATCAATTAATAGCAAAACGAGCCATATTTAATGTGAGGACAGAACAGATTGATTTAGTTAACCCAAAAGGGGAAATATCCTTCACAAGAAACGGAATGCAAACACCGGTAAAAATCGACTATTCAGCAGATGCGATGATGATCGATAAGAAGAGGGATACTTTGCGGTTAAATGGAAATGTAGAAATATCAAAAGATCAGTATTATTTTAAAACATCCCATGAAATAACTATTGATTCAAAAATTGAAAGTGGAAAAAAAGTATTGCGAACCCTTTTTTCAAAAAAAAATAACGAGATCACTTTTAAAAATAATGACAATGTAAACAAAATCTATTGCCCGGGTAATTTATATCTTAACTATGAAAATAGCGAATTGGCACTAGAAGGCGAGAATGATAAAGAGCAGGTTTTTTTTGAAAATGCTGCAGGTGAAATGTTTTCTAATAAAGTCATTGTCTATTTTCATATTGATAAGGAAAAAAACTTTATCAAAAAAGTGACCTTGAATGGAAATATTAAAATAAGAAATCGTTTCGATGGTCAGCAAAAAGAGGGGGGGAATGTCATCCATTATGCAATAGCGAATGATGCAGAATGTTTCCCGGAGCAAAAAGAAATGGTGTTATTTGGAAACGATGGGAGCCCGGTTCTTTTATTCGATAAAATCAACCAAATTCAAATGAGTGCTCCAATGTTAAAAATGACTTATGATGATGATATAAAAAGTTATTCGATCAAAGGGATGGGTAATGTTCGATTTAATTTTATAGAAAAAGAATTAGAAAAAATGAAAAGTTATTTTTCTAGCCCGAGAATATCCAAAAAATGAAAAAAAAGATCTGTTTAGAGGTTGTTAACCTCGTCAAGAGCTATAGTGGGCGCGCGGTAGTCAATGGATTATCTTTCAAAGTCGGTCAGGGTGAAATTGTTGGGCTTTTAGGACCCAATGGAGCGGGAAAGACCACTGCATTTTATATGACTGTTGGTTTGATTAGGCCCGATCAAGGGAAAGTCATTTTTAGTGAAATGGACGTCACTCAGCTGCCGATGCATAAACGGGCGCGAATGGGAATGGGGTATTTAGCTCAAGAACCCTCTGTTTTTCGAAATTTAACTGTTGAAGAAAATATTTTAGCAATCTTGGAAAGTTTTCCTCTTTCTAAACAGGAAATGAAAGATCGGCTGGAAGAGCTTCTTGGAGAATTGCACCTGACTCATCTTGCCAAGAAAAAAGCTGCAGCCCTTTCAGGGGGAGAGCGGCGAAGAGTAGAAATCACCCGTGCTCTTGTCACAAAGCCCACATTTTTAATGCTCGACGAGCCATTTGCAAACATTGATCCCCTCTCAATCCAAGATTTAAAGCATTTAATTGGACATTTGGCCCAAAAGGGAATCAGCATTTTGATTACAGACCACAACGCGCGAGAAATATTTTCAATTGTCAATAAAAGTTATCTCGTTCAAGAAGGTAAAGTTGCCTTTGAGGGAACAGTGGATGAGCTGGTCAACAATGAAGAGGTTAGAAGATCCTATTTGGGATCGGACTTTAGAATGTGAGTAGCCTATTGAAGATTTTAATCCTCGAAAGCTCGCAATGATCGAAAAACACTGCAAGCAACGCATGTAATTAGGCAAGATTTTGCACAATTATTTGGTATGCAATCTATTTTATATTTTTCGTTGCAAATTTTATTGCAAGTCATCACCGTTGTTCCCGTTGTATAAATGGCGCCACCAATAGCTAAAGAAGTGGCTTTTTCTATCCCCCAAGGATTTTTAAAGCATAGGTAAATAAAAAAACCTTCAGAGGCTGCCATTAATGCAGAGGCTCCACATGCTATCCCAAAACAAGTATAACAAGACAATTTGCATGTGTTTAACGTTTGTTCTTTTACTTGTTCTGGATAGCTTTCGAATTCATCTTGGATAGCTCTATAATTATTTATAAAGGGGGTAAAACAAATGCAGCTTACCATAATTGTTTCTTTTATCTAGCGAGTTCTCGACGCTATTTCTTCTGGCTTAAAAAAATAATTAATTTCTATTTTCGCGTTTTCTTCGCTATCAGAGCCATGAACGGCATTTTCATCGATTGTTTTTGCAAAATCTGCTCGAATCGTTCCGGGAGCTGCTTTTTTTGGATCGGTTGCACCCATGATCTCTCGATTTTTTGTGATGGCGTTGCTACCCTCTAACACCATGATCAACACTGGACCCGTGATCATAAAAGAAACCAAATCTTTAAAGAAGGGTCTTTCTTTATGAACGGCATAAAAACCTTCTGCATCTTTTTGTGAGAGATGTTTCATTTTGGCAGCGACCACGTGTAAACCGGCTTTTTCAAATTTTGAAATGATAGCGCCAATGTGGTTTTTTCCAACAGCATCCGGTTTGATAATAGATAACGTTCTTTCAGACATCATTTACTCCTAAGTTTAGTGAAGAAAAAGATTAACAAAGCGGGAAAAAAAATGCACTAATTTATTCAATCTGATACACTCTCAGCTATACTATTTCCAGCTTTCAACTGGGAAGACTATATATTAAAATAATTTCACTGGTGTTTATGCGTATCCCACTCTCTTGGCTGAAAGAATACATCCATCTCGACAATTCTCCTGATGAGATTGCCCATCAATTGACAATGGCGGGTTTGGAGGTTGATCATATCGAAACGATCGGTGAAAATCTTTCTGAAATTGTCGTTGTGACTGTTTTAGAAGCAAACAAGCATCCGAATGCCGATAAATTGACGATTGCTTCTGTCACCGATGGGAATAACACATATCAAGTCGTTTGTGGAGCGCCAAATTGTAGACAAGGTTTAAAAACAGCCTTTGCAAAAGTAGGGACTGAGCTTAAGGATGGAACTGAAAGATTCACCATCAAAAAAGCCAAAATTCGTGGAATAGAATCCGAAGGGATGCTGTGTTCCGGAAAAGAATTAGGGCTGTCAGCTGATCATGATGGAATTTTAGAAATTGATTCAGAAGTTGTCAATGGAAGCACCTTGAAAGCATTGTTCGCCGATACATTTTTTGAGATTTCATTAACACCCAATTTAAGTCACTGCACAAGCATCTATGGAATTGCTCGTGAGCTTTCGGCCATCACCGGGAAGCCTTTAAAACCTTTGACGATTGCTGTTAACCAAAGTGAAGAGTCCATTGATGATTATCTATCTGTACAAATAGAAGATAAAGAAAATTGTCCTAGATACTCGTGTAGAGTGATTCGCAATGTTCAAATCGCACCCTCTCCTCAATGGTTAAAAGAAAGAATTGAGAAATGTGGTTTGCGCAGCGTTAATAACGTTGTTGATATTACAAATTATGTTCTCCTTGAATTGGGTCATCCCATCCATGCGTTTGATTACGATCGTTTGGAAGAGCAAGCAATCGTCGTTAGAAAGGCTCGGTCTAGTGAGACAATTCAAACCTTGGACGGCAAAGAAAGGAAGTTGAGCGATTCTCAATTAATGATTTGCGATCGTGTAAGACCGGTTGCCATTGCAGGAATCATGGGCGGTGCTAATAGCGAAGTCAACGAAAATACAAAGCATATTGTATTAGAATGCGCTTATTTTGATCCGATGTCTATTCGAAGAACGAGCAAGCATTTGAATCTTTCGACAGATGCTTCTAAGCGCTTTGAAAGGGGGACTGATCCCAATCATCTCATCGCAGTTTTAAATCGAGCATCCATGCTCATCCAGCAAGTCTCCGGAGGGAAGGTTCTAGCCGGTTGCATGGATTGCCAAGCGAAGGAATTCCCTCAAATGAGACTGTCTTGCCGATTGGCGCGGATCAATCAAATGATTGGACGCACCTTTAGCCGGGGTGAAGTCGAAGAGGTCTTTGGCCGTTTGCACTTTTCTTTTCATTGGGATGGTCAAGACCAATTTGCTGTGACTGTGCCCACCTATCGCAATGACATTAAATCTGAAATTGATTTAGTTGAAGAGGTTGCTAGACTCTATGGCTACGATAACATTCCTCGGAAGGCAAAAAAATATGATGGTTCGAGTTTGCCCTCCATTCCCCTTTTTAATTTTGAAAGACAGATTAGGGAAAAATTGATCGGCGAAGGTTTACAAGAATTTTTAACTTGCGATCTCATCGGCCCAACCTTACTTCAAATCATCTACAAAGAAAATGCGATAGAGAAAAATGTCGTGAAAGTACTGAATCCTACATCCATCGAACAATCGATTTTGAGAATATCATTGTTGCCAGGATTGCTGCAAGTTGTGAAATATAATCATGACCATAATAACCAAACCATTAATGGTTTTGAAATTGGACGCATTCATTTTAGAGAAAATGATCTTTATAAAGAACAACCGGTTGTGGGAATGATTTTAAGTGGAAATGCTTCTCTTCCACATTGGGGGCATAAAGAGGTGGAATTCGATTTTTTTGATCTCAAAGGAATCGTTGAAAATCTATTAGCGAGTTTGAAAATTGAAAATTATGCCCTTAAAAATATCGGATTAGAAACCTTTCATTCGGGCCGTCAAGCCTCGATCTATATTGATTCGATGGAGATTGGTTCTTTCGGCGAAATTCATCCGGCCATTCAAAGGCGCCTGGATGTCCCCCAGCGAATCTTTTTTGCAGAATTTAACCTTCAACCTTTGATGCAATTAACAAAGCCTTTAGAAAAGGTGACCCCTTTATCGATCTACCCGGCTTCTGAAAGAGATTGGACATTGACCATTCATGAAAGTGTTCCTTATGCAAATATCTTAAAAGTGATTGAACAACAACATTCCTCAATTTTAGAATCAGTCAGTTTGAAAGATATCTATAAAAATGAAAAACTAGGTGTGGGAAATCAAAATATCACCCTCCATTTCGTCTACCGCGATTTATCAAAAACTATTGAACAAGAAGTTGTAGACCAGGAACACGAAAGGCTCACCAACGCAGTCCGCAACCAGATCCCAAGTCCGTAATCAGGCCGTCCCGGCCTGCTTTGAGTGACCCGCAAGTGCTTTTAACGGAAGTTCCACTTTTTGATGGTCCGCTTTTTGTATCTTTTTGATTCTAAGCATCTTTGCTATTTGCTTTTAGTGTCTACAAACACAACTGCGCAAATGCAAAATGCTTAGAATCAAAAATCTAA
>JANWJE010000038.1 GCA_025451995.1 Parachlamydiaceae bacterium
AATATATCTATTTTTTCGCAAATGATTGATTTTGCAAACTTAAAAAGGATAAAAATCTCCAAAAAAAATTTAAAAAAACTGTAAAAGATAACTCTCGCTAGGTTAAGTTATTTAGGAGCAGTATATAGTATAAAATATAGAAATAAGCTTGGAAGTCTTTCGATAAAAGAAATGCTGGAAATAGAAAATATTTTAAAATTTGTATTAGGAATTCAAAGTTAGCTTCACGCATATGGGCACGGGCAAGCAAAGAGAGTTTCGAAAGAGGTCTAATTTCCACTACTCATCTAATTTCCACTACTCATCAAAGCAGAGCTCATGCTCATGCCGTGAGGAGAGAAGCGACTGGTGTCCTTCATAAACAATATTGCCAAAACTGACATTTGCGGGGACCTGGAATCGGGTGATAATTCTTTTAAAGAAAGGAAAGCTCGCTTCTTTGAAACCTTTTTCAATTCTGACTGGAATAATTGGATAATTTGCCTCTGCTAAAATTTCATTAAAGGGAGATGTGCGATGAAGTTTTTCAACTTCGGCATAGATATCCCAACTCTCTATAAAAATGCACACAGAGATTCCCTTTTTTAATGTTTTTTGAATCGCTGAGAGGCATTCTTGGTTTTTCACTAAAGGCTCAATATCGGGGATAAAAACAACCCTTAATAACTTGTACAATCTCATCAACCAACGAGAAGAATGTTTTTGTTCATTTTCAATGAAAAATCGAATCCTTCTTCTTTGAGCTCCCAAAAGGATTAAAGTGTCATTCCAGGCGCGATGTGTACAGACATAAAGAGCCGGGCAATCCGGAATATTATCCAATCCAGAAAAATGGGTACTAAAGTGCAATTTTGATAGAATAGAGGCAATAAACCGCGTCAAATAATCAAAAAATTGCAAGCTGTAAGCAATCATAATAAAGAATGTCATTATTCCAATTAAACTGAATCCCTTGTCGGAATTTAAGCCGAAGACTTCAGAATTGAGATAAATTAAAGCAGAAGCAAACAGCACGCCGACAAAACTCATAAAATTAGTCGCTGCGACCATTTGGCCTCGGGATTGTTTTGGACTGGCGACCTGGATGTAAGAGTCCAAGGGGATCTCAAAAATTCCTCCGCAAATTCCAAGGAGTGTGACGAGAGGGATGACCATCAACAAATTTTCGGAAAAAAAATCGAGCATAAAAGCGGAGATTGAGATTCCCAAGGCACCAATGGGGACAAGACCTAATTCGACGATACGCCCTGAGACTTTTCCGGCAATTAAAGCTCCGGTTCCTATCCCTAAAGCTGTTAAAAAGAATAAATATCCTCCTTGAATATCGGAAAGATGAAGGGATTGCACAGCGAAAGGAATGATATTGAGTTGCGTGAATGCCCCAACAAATAAAAAATAAGCAGAACCTAGCATGGCGGGTAATAAAGAAATTTCTTGTTTAGCTTGCTTTAATGACTGATAAATATCGCGAATGAAAAAGAATCGAATTTTTTTCATTGAGCCGGAGGGAGGCGTTGGTTCGATGCCAAAGCTTGTGGCTAAGCCCACTAAAGCGATAAAGGTGCAAAAGATTGAGGAGATAATGAAATTCCTTCCTGTAATCTGGATGAGGAAGGAAGCTAAAAAAGTTCCTAAGATAATGGCCAAAAAAGTAAAAGAAGTCATCAATCCATTGGCTTTAGAAATTTTTTCTTTTGAGACAATTTCAGGAACTATGCCATATTTAGAGGGTCCAAATATGGCGCTTTGCGTTGCTAACAGGAATAAAATGGCATAGGAGCCCCATTTGCTTTGAAAAGCAAATGCGCAGACAGCCAACCCCATAATGACAAGTTCCAAAATTTTTGTAGTGACGATAATATCTCTTTTGCTAAATCGGTCAGCCATAGTCCCCGATACCGCAGAAAAGAGGAGAAAAGGGATAACGAAAGTAGCTCCCGTGCTGGCCAAGATTTCATGGCTATATTCCATCCCTTCGAACTGAATAAAAAAATAAACAATTAGCAGTTTATAAATATTATCGTTCAAAGCACCTAAAAATTGTGTGAAATTTAAATAAGTAAAAGAAGAAAATCTATTTAAAAAACTTTTAGACATAATACCACTAAATTAAACATGAATAATAAAATTATGAAGACTGGAAGCTTTAGGTACAAGAAAATAGTGCCTAATGTAAAGAAAAAATTTTAGAAATGGAAATATTCTTAAGCAACCAGCTAGAAGTCCTCTATCAACAGTTAAAAAAAAATGTGTTTAACAGTGATTTCTCCCCCTTTCAGAAAAGAATTGTCGTTGTCTATGGCCCGGCTATGGAACAGTGGCTGATGATGCGTATGGCCCAAGATGGAGACCTCTCTATCGCTATGGGGATTGAATTCATTTATTATCATCATGCTTTGGAAAGATTTTTTAAGATGGGCAAACCGGAGGTCCACTTTCCTACCTATTTAGAATTGGCGTTGGCTATTGAATGGGAGATTGCGGAGATCCTTAATCATTATGAAATCTTGCCGCAAAATGAACAGCTCGATTGGGAACCTATAAAGACTTATTTAAAAGAGTCCTCTCAATTAGAAAAAAGAATCACAAGTCTAAGTCAGCAGATGGCTCGATTGTTCTTAGACTATGGGAAATTCGGGTATAAAATGATTGCTGAATGGGTAGAAAACCCCAAAGATTGGCAAGCGCATCTATGGAAAAAAATCTATCAGCGGAATTGGACAGTTCCATCTCTGGATCCATTTCCTGAATTAAAAGAAACATTTGACATCCCTCCTTCACACTCCATTTTCTTTTTTTCGATTAGCTTTATCCCTCCTTTTGAATTCAAAATCCTCCAAGAAATTGCTAAGAAAACACCTCTTTGCTGTTATTTTTTATCCCCTTGCTCCCTTTTTTGGAGCGATATAAAAACCGATCGAGAGAATGCCCATTTATTAAAATTCTCAGAAAAAAAGCCTTCGATATCTATAGATCAGCTTGAAGAGTTGTTAAATGATCGCAATCCAATTTTAGCTAATTGTGGAAAAATGGGACGCGAAATGGCAAGGCAATTTGAAGAGAGCTCGGTGGATGTGCATGCGATGTATCTTTTAGAAGAAAATGCCCAACAGATCGATGATCATCTTTTATATTATGAAGACATTTTTTTAAAGAAGGGAGCGTCTCCGCTTACATCCCCACTGACCCTGTTGCATGCCCTTCAAGCTGATTTGATCTTAATGCGCAATCCATCGATGCAAGAAAAAATTGACATTCAAGAAAGGGTTTCAATTCAGCTCCACCAAACGCCAAATAAAAGAAGGGAGATTGAAGTCCTTTATCACAATATTCTCAAGCTGATCGATAAGGATCCCTCTTTACTCCCAAGCGATATCATGGTCATGGCCCCGTCGATTGATGCCTATATCCCTTACATTCAAGCTTATTTTGGATCCAAGGACTCTTGCCTTAGTTACCATCTTTTGGACCTCGGATTGCATTTAGAATATGAAATTGTAAAAGGATTTTTAATCCTTTTAGATCTTAGCGAAAGTCGATGGGAAGGGGGGAAATTTCTTGAACTGTTAAGTCATCCTCTCTTTCAAAACCGACATCAAATTACGTCTCAAGATTATCTAATGATCAAAAAATGGATAAAAGAACTGCCCATTTTTTGGGGAGAAAACATCCATCACCGCAATGAACTTTTGCGTAAAAATCATTGCTCAAATGATAGAATCGACGAATCGAACATCGGTACATGGGACAATGGTTTGGAGAGGCTTCTTAGCGGTCTTTTCAAGGTATTGCAGGAGGATCAAGAGATCGGCATCCTTCCCTATCCAATGGAATTTTCACACTATGACATTTTACAAAAATGTGTCATCTTGCTCCATTCTTTACGTGAAGATTTAAAAGTTTTGCAGGAAAAAAATGCATTGTCAATAGAAAATTGGACAAATTATTTGAATTCTCTTTTGGGTGCCTATTTTCAACCTGTATTTGATGATAAGCAATCGACAGATGAATACGATGAATTAAAAAAGACTTTTGATATTTTAAAAAACTCAGCTCTTTTTTTAAAAGAAGCTCTCTATCCTTTTTCAACGATTAAAACACACTTGAAAGATCTTTTAAAACGAAGGGAGATGTCGTATCGAGAAGATGTTAGTCATGCAATTAAATGTTGCTCTCTTGCCCCCCTTCGCTCTATTCCGGCAAAAGTCATTGCTTTGATTGGAATGGATGAAGAACAATTTCCAAGAAAGGATCAACCGACCTCATTGAACCGCATGAAAGCTAAAGAAAATGTGGATTATAAACCATCGCTTGTTGATTTTGATCGCTATTTATTTTTAGAAATTCTCCATTCCGCGCAAAATTATCTATTGCTAAGCTATCAAGGGGTTCATCCCGAAGATGATAAAGAATTAAAACCTTCACCGGTCATCCAAGAATTGGTTTCCTATTTTGATAAATTCTATCAAATCAATGGAAAAAAGTTTTCTGAGGGTTGTGTTTTTAAACATCCTTTAACTTCTTTAAACCCCACATATTTTCTTGATAAAGAAGAATGTCATTTTTCAATTCATCATTTTAAAGCAGCGAAAATTTTACAAAAAAGAAATAAAAAAACAGCTCATGTATTTGTTAACCACTTGATTCCACTGAATTTAACGGAATCTTTGACATTCGAAAAAGAAATTCTCGATATCAAGCATCTCGCCGGAATGCTTCGCAACCCGATCAAACATTATTTAAATCATCAATTAGAGATTTATTTTCGAGATAGTCAAGAGAAAACTTTACAAGAAAGCGAAAATTTAACCATCACTCCTTTGGATAAATATCAGATGCGCCAAAAGAGTTTAAGGACTCCCCTGCCGACAATTTTTAATCTGGAAGAAAAGAAAGGAAAGCTTCCTTTTGGCCCATTTAAAACCATCGCTAAAAACAATTTTCAACTTGAACATGATGAATTATTGCATCAAATTCAAGAACATGTCGATTTGGACCAACTCTATAGTATTGAGTTCTGTACAACTTGTCGAAAGGCCGCACAAATAAATGACAAAGAATGGGTTTTGCCCGCCATTCCCCTCAATGTCAATAATAAGCAAATAGCGATCGTTGGAAAATTATCTTATGCAACACCTAAGGGATTTCTTGCGCTAGCTAAAGGATCATTTACCGATATCTGGAAGCATTGGCCTTATTACTTGATTTACTGCCACTCTGTCCCCTTAATTAGCGAGAATTTTGAAAAAGATCTCATCCTCTGTCAAAGTAATGATAAGCGATCTCCATTTTTTAATGACCCCCTAATCTATTTAAAAAAGGTAGTCGAAATGTATATTTTGGGATCAAAACAATGTGTTCCCTTGATGCCTGAATGGATACCGCTTATTTGGCATGGAGATGTGAGCAAATTGAAGGAAAAAATTCAAAATAATCAAAATGCCTTTGGCGCTTTTCAAAGTCCCGAATTGCGTTGGCTTTTTAATCCGAACTATCTGCCGAATGTGGATGAATTCATCATGACATGGAAACCTTATATAGAAAATCTCTTGGGTGATTTTCCTAATTATTGGAAGTTATGAAATTTAATGTTTTAGATCGATCGATCGACCTTAAAAAAAATTGCTTGCTTGAAGCATCTGCAGGGACAGGGAAAACCTTTTCCATACAAAATCTTGTCATCCGTTTTTTACTTGGAGTGGATGAAAGAGATGAATCTATTCCGATACAACATCAACTCATTGTGACTTTTACAAAGGCTGCAACAAGGGATTTAAGAAACCGCATCCGATCAAATATTGAACAAGTTTTAGAGTGGTTATCAGGTGCTTCTGTACAAAATATTCCCGATTTTTTAACAGTGATTAAAGAGAAAGGAGAGGACTCGATCAAGCGGGCAATAAGAAAGTTGCAACGTGCCCTATTAGAATTTGATCAAGCCCATATTTATACTATCCATTCTTTTTGCTCTAGAATGCTTCATCAATTTGCTTTAGAATCTAGTTTGGGCTTAAGCGCTTTAGAAAATAACGAATCGATTTCAATTCCCTTCCTCAAAAAAAGTGTTTTAGACTTTTTTCAAACCCATCTCACAAAAGAAAGATTTCATTATTCCCAATTAGAAATTTACTTAAAAAAGGACCCAGAACAACATCATTTGCTAAAACTGATACAAGCTCCTTTTTCATTTAAGGAATTTCCCCCCTATCATCTTATTTATCATGAACTCTGCAAAAAGCTCCTTTTTCTTAAAGAATCCTGCCTGCTCTCTTCGGATAAACTTCTCGAAGATTTCAAAAATCAAGCAGATAATTATAGAAATTACAAAAGCGGCGAAAGCAAAGCCGAAACATTAAAAAAAATCATTCGTTTTACAACACTCTTTGAAAGGGATGCATGGGATGAAGAAGCTATAGAAATTTTGATAAAAGATGGGTTAGTTTGGAATCAGGCATTAAATCCATCACTTTTAAAAGCAAATAAAAGAGCTAACGACCATTTAAATTATCCCAATGCACCTGCCCTTTTTGAAACTCATTTAAAGCCGCTTGTCGATGAACTATCGGACATAGGAATTCTGCTTGCGCGGTTGGCCGGGGATTGCCAAAAATTTATAGCAAATATCCATTCGGAAAAAGAGCTATTCTTACCCGATGATATTTTACAAAAAATGGCTATCACTTTAAAGAATCCTGTCTTTTTAAAAAAAGTTCAAGAGCAATATCAAGTCGCCATTATCGATGAATTTCAAGACACTGATTCTATTCAATGGGATATTTTCAGTTCTCTTTTTCTTTCTAAAACATTTCCTTGGAAAGGCTACCTTTATCTTGTAGGAGACCCTAAACAGTCGATCTATTCATTTAGACAAGCAGATATCTATACTTATTTAAAGGCAGGCCAATCGATTGGCTGCGACGCTATCTTTTCCCTCGATATCAATTTTCGATCTCAGCCCTCTTTGGTTGCTGCCCTGAATGTCTTATTTACTTCTGCCAAGGAATGGATTCCCTTGCCAAGAGAAAATACGGCTTTAGAATACAAATGGGTGGAAGCTGGTAAAAATGAGGAAATGCTAAGTGATGGGCTTCCCTTGCATATTTGCATCGTAGATGGAGCCTATTTTAAAAAAATATCTGAAATTGAAAAAGAAGTGTTTTTTCCTTTTATTGCCAGAGAAATCATACGATTGAATAAAGAAAAAGGAATTGGCTTTAATCAATTCGCAATTCTCGTACGAGATCGCCATCAAGGAAAGAGGTTGGAAGAATATTTAAAATTGAAAAATATTCCTACATCCAATCAAAGGGGTGGTTCTTTAACTGATAGCCAAGCGTTTCAATCAATCATCGCTATCATAGAAGCCATTGTCATGATGCAAGAAAGAGGTGCTATCAAAAAAGCTTTTGGCAGTCATTTAATCGGGTGGTCGGATGAACAAGTTAAAGATGAGTCCCTTTTTCCTTTCATGCTGGCATCGCTCCATATTTTGCGCAAAGAATTCATTGAACGAGGAGTTGCTGCATTGTTTGACTCGCTTTTCAACATGAAAAGGAATCCTCATAGTGAAATAACCTGTCTGGAACATTTATTGGAAAGGGCCGATGGTTATGAAATTTATCTCGACACTTTGCAAATTGTCGATGTGATTTTAGATCATCAATATAAAGAATGGTCGCTTTCGGAAGGGCTCCTCCAATTTCTTGATAACATTCAGGAATCTGAAGATGACGATCAAGGAAATTTAAAAAGAAAAACGGAAGAGGATGGTGTTCAATTATTGACGATCCATTACAGCAAAGGTTTAGAATTCGATATCGTATTTCCATTGGGGTTGATCGGTCGCAAAGAAATTAAAAGTGAGTTGTTTCCCATCGAAAAAGATGGGAAGTATCTCATGACCCCCAAAATGAGCCATGAAAGTGAATTTTTTAACTACTGCGAAGAATTGGATTCTGAAAAAATGAGGCAGCTATATGTGGCATTAACTCGCGCGCGAAGTAAACTCTATCTTCCCGTCATTATTAATCAACTGAGTGAATCACTCAAATATGGCGAAGCTTCATCCATTGATCTTTTTATCGCCAGGTTAGGGAGACATGCGCCTTCATACCATGAACTTTATGAAATCATTAAAAAAAATTCAGGGGAAAGTTTATTTGACTTTTTAGAAAAAAATAAAAAGGTCATTCAATGGAACGTATTTTCAAAACCCCTCGATGAGATAGTCCCCCTTCGAGCTCATCATGAAGAGATTGCCGAAGAGATTTCATTCACTCCTCCTAAATCTATAAAAGTGGGAGGGAAGCAGCTTTTTATGTCTTCGTTTTCATCTTTTGCCCACACAATTTCAAAGCGACATCTGCTCGATGTTCCAAGTGATTATATGACTGAGGAAAAACATCCACATACATTGCCTGCCAATCAAGAGACCGGTATTTTAATTCATTCGATTCTGGAGCGCATTGAATTTCGTTCGTTTAAACAGTTCAATTGCCACCGCGATGCTTTGCCCCTAATAGCGCCTTATATTCATGGGACCTGTTTTCAAGGTTGGGAAGAGGTGTTTGCAGAGATGATATTTAATGTCCTAAAAACACCCTTCTTGCCCAATGGTTCTTCTTTATCTGAAATTGATCATGGGTCGATGTATCGAGAAATTCCCTTTTTGTATCCGACACTTGCTCGAGAAAAAATAGAGGGGATTGAGTTAAAAGAGGGATTTCTCAAAGGAGTGATCGATTGTCTTTTCGCTCATCGGGGAATGTATTACATCGTCGATTGGAAGAGCAATTGGTTAGGAAAAAACATCGCTTATTATGAGCCCGCATTTTTAGAAATAGCGATGAAAGAAAATCATTATTTTTTACAAGCGCGGATTTATATCGAAGCTGTCAAAAAATATCTAAAATTGGTGGAAAAACGGCCTTTTAAAGAGTGTTTTGGAGGAATCTATTATCTTTTTTTAAGGGGAATCCATCCGGAAAAAAAATCGGGTATTTACTCCTTTTAAATGAAAAAATCTCAGTTGGGTCATGGCCAAAGGCCAAAAAGCTAAAAGGCCAGTATCCAAAACCCAATGACCTAAAAGAACGACCGCACCCCGGCCAACCTAATTCTTTCGTACTTGTTAAAGTCATCGACGTCCAGGCAAAAACGCGCGCGCGCATGCAGAGTGGGACTAAGCCAACCAATGGCTGTTTGATGGTCATTTATAGTTTCCTTGCAACGGGTATGCATGATAAGTCCATCGATCCATCCGGCCTGAAAGCTACGCATGGTGATCCCAATCATTGTAGGCAAAATGGAGGGTGCCTCATAGCCATAACTTTTAATAATTTTTTCTTGTTCGTCATAAGAATGTTTAATAAAGAATGATCTTTACGATTCGGTTAAAAGAAGTTAATCAATCATAAATAATAAATTACAATAATAAGGGTGGTTTTTTTTATTTTAAAGCAATTATATGATTAGTCTTCCCGATAACGATTCTTATGTATCTCCACCAAAAAATATCCCCTCGAATGACTCTTTGAATATTCAATCAACGGGTCTTTCAAATATTCAGCAAATATTTCAGCAATCGGTTGGTTCCTATCTTTCCGATATACAAAATGCCGAAGAAAAAAATTTAAAACAAATAGCTGACTTTGAAAAGAAAATAGAGGGTAATATTCCGCAAATAAATCAAAAAGCGGGCGAAATAAAAGCTGTTGAAGAAAAAATTTTAAGTTTAGAGAAGGATAAAACAAAATCACTCTTTGCAAAATTCGTATCAAGTAAATTTTTCGATGAACAAATCAAAACTGAAAATGATAGTTTGATCGTATTAAATAGCCAATTAATACATTTAAAAAAAACACAGGAGAGCAACGCCGGTAAAATTAGAGAGATAAAGAAATTAATAAAAATGGATAAAGATGCTTACATTGAAAAAGTGGAGAATTTTTTT
This sequence comes from Parachlamydiaceae bacterium, assembly GCA_025451995.1. Lineage (GTDB taxonomy): Bacteria > Chlamydiota > Chlamydiia > Chlamydiales > Parachlamydiaceae > JANWJE01. The sequence continues at coordinate 9,953 of JANWJE010000038.1, forward strand.
AATGATGCCTTCAAACAAATAAAAATTGATAATGAAAAAAATAATTTTAATGAAATTCAAGAAATAGAACTTTTTTTTAAAAAGTATTTTTCAAAAAGCAATCAGGAAGATGAATTGCATCAAAAAATCTATCAATTATTTCACGCCCCTCATAGCAATCTTCTGCCTAAGAGAATTGTTCAAAATCGCTTGGCCGCGCACAGCGCTGCAAAAAAGGGAAATGCTTTTCAAATTTATCAAAAAATCAAAGAACAGTCTGATATCGAAGGAGAACAAGCTAAGTCATATCAAATTGTTACTTTAATCCCAAAATTAAATGCAGTCATTAAACAACACCGAACTGCCAAAGCCAAAGAAGAAGAAGAAATCATCGATGCACTTTTTTCTCTCATGTCTGAAGAGGGAACCGTTGGTTTGTATAACACAGAAAAGGATAAAGTCAACGCAACATTTGCTAAAGAATATTTGAGAGGAATAACATTTGAAGAATGTAAATTTTTTATGGATGTTATGAAAGATAAAATGTCAGAGGAATCGCAAAAAAAGTTACAGGATTTAGAATCCCATTCAAAAAATTTTTTTTTAACTCCTCTGTTAACCGAAGCTAGAGCAAAAGCCTATGAGTTATGTGAACACGTCGAATGGGCATATCTCGATGAAAAAGGTGCGTTTGAAGTTGTCGATTTTAAAACCCTCCATCTTCTATACCTGCAAAAAAAAATAAAAATTAAAGCGATTAAAATACCGAATAATATTCCGAAAAAAGAGTTAGTCTTTGCGCTATTAACGCCTTGGACTGTTCTTGCGGAAGAAAGTAACATCGAAGGTGATAGAATAAAATTAACAAATGTTCATGTGAAAGAGCTGGTTAAAATGACGACATTGAGTTCTTTAAACAATGATGCGTTACAGGAAGCCATTTTGATGCGATTATCGGATGAAGCTCAGGTGAATGCTGTTTTAACAGCACAGTTTCAATTCCTTGATTTGCATGAAGGAAATATTGGGGTTGCCCCAAAAGTTGAAGATAACACTCACGAATTTCAAAATTGCATTTTTTGTGTTAATGAATCCCCGGTAGGCTCATTTAATGATTTGATCCTCTTATATCTAGAAGGAAAAATAGAAAGCCAAGATGTGATTTCCTATGTAGAAAATGAGGTTAAAGTTGAAAAAACTTTAAAAGAACTTCCCGAGTTGCAAAAAGCATTGAACTGCAAATGGGATTTGATTTTCTTTGATACCGATCAATCTCTTTATGAGAATAACAATATCAGAATGGTAAAAAGGGGGATTTACAAATACCCGGAAAAATATAATAGAAAACAAATGCGCGAAGAAATTTCGAATTTAAACAAGAAAAAAATGGTTTTTAATTTTTATGGATTAGAGAAATTATTAAGAAGCTCAAAATTTTATTTCCCATTACGCTCTGCTTTCTTAGCACAAGGAAAAAACTTTCCCTTGAGTAAAAATGCAATAGAAACCCTAATGCATAGGGACATGCAGGATGCTGATGTAAAACAATGGCTAAATAATGAACACTCTCCCATTTTTAAACAGCTGCCCCCCGATATTCGAGCGGACATTCAATCTCAATTAATACCTTATATTTCTAAATATTGTTTATATGAAAAAGATCATCTACATCCTGATATGACCATTGAAAATCTAAAAAACCAATTCATTTCTGAGATTTCTAATAGCAAAGAGGAAAATCTCAAAAACATTTGGGAAAAATTGGAAGAAGTTTTATATTCAGTCCTTGTTAACGAAGGAGACACTTGGGAAAACCTTTCAAAACAATATCAGCGTAAAGAATCAATTCTTCGAACTATCAATCCTCAGGAAATTAAATCCGATGAAAAAATTAGAATCTTTGACATCACTTCTCAATCTTCCGAGGCATTGAAAAAAAGAAAAGAGCTTGCGGCACAATTTTTTCCAAAAATTACATTGAGGCAACAAAAAGCTTTATTGGAGCGTCAGCAGGGACGTAAGATATATTTGGATCAATTTCAGGCGTTAAAAAATTCTTCATTAGGGGGAAAGGATTTATATCATCAATTGTATGAGTACATTAACCAACCCACAACACCTTTCTCTTCCTCCGAAAGAGAAATTTTTTTAAAATTTATGAATGAGCAAAAGAACCTGCTTGTTAGCGAAACTAATACTAAATCAATCAATCAATTAAAGGAGATAATTGAAAAAAAATGCCAACCAACTTATCTTAATCTAGCAAAAGCAATGTACCCTCTTCTTGCAGATGTTTATGAATTAAGTCTTTTGGTTCATGGCGAACAAGAAGCCGGTTATGATATCGGAGTAGAGCCGATTGAGGATTTGGTTTATGATGCTCTAACAAATTTTTCTCAGAATACTCCCGGTCATAAACTAGCAAAAGCTATAGGAAAGAAAGTCATCGACCTGAATAAGAGTTCATCCAAATGAGGGAAGGTTTTGCCTTTGGAGTCCTTAGAGATATAGATCCGCTCCATCCTCTTATACGAAAAAAACAACATGTAGAAGAAAATTCGTGGCCTCTTTTTCAAATTTTATTTAAAGAAAAAAGAATCGGTTATCTCGACAATCTCCTTGTGATGAGAATGTTGGTTAATGATGAAATAAAAACTGAAGAATGTATTTTATTTTTTCTTCATTTGATTTTATCTGCCAAAGCGGGACATCTTTGCTGCATTGTGAATGAGAAGGAAGTTTTGCCATCTGTATACGACCTTTGGCAAAACGAAGAAGGCATTCCATTAACTAAAGATCTCGGTGAGCAATTAAAAGAAAGAATAAAACAGGGGGCAAGCTGTATTAAAGAGTTATTGTCAGCCGATTCTCTCATCACCATTTCTGATTCGGCGTTCTATCTTCAAAAATTTTGGTTTTATGAAACACTCTGCATCAAACACTTTCAGAACATTTTAAAGCGTGCACCCGCTATAGAATTAAATATCGAAGAAGTTCAAAGAAAAATTTCTGAGATGCAAAATAAGGGTGCGCTGCTCAGAGAACAAGCGGAGGCAATTTTAGCAGTTTGCGGATCGAGCATCACCTTAATTACCGGAGGCCCGGGTACAGGTAAAACATACACGGCCGGTCATTTGATTCGCACATTTTGGGAAAATCTAAATATAGATGAAAAAAAATGTTGTCAAATCGCGCTAGCTGCACCGACAGGTAAAGCAGCCTCTAATCTACAAAAAAGTCTAACTAAGGTATTTGATTCCCTTGAGGGTTTACCCAAGATAGAGGCTAAAACTTTGCATGCACTCCTCGGTATTTCTTCACGAAATGGAATTGAAGAGAAAAGGCGATTGGCTGCAGATCTTGTCGTCATCGATGAGAGTTCAATGATCGATGTGTTTTTGATGTCCACGCTTTTTCAATCACTTAAAGAAGGTGCGCGGTTAGTTTTACTGGGCGATCCGCACCAGCTTCCTTCGGTAGAGGCGGGAAGTGTCTTTGCTGACTTGGTTCAATTATCTCATAAAATTTCTATCCCCTCCATTTCACTTTCTGTCTGCATGCGGGCAGAGCTAAAATCCTTAGTCAATTTTGGGGCCCTAATCAATTCAGGAAAGGGACAAAAGGCATTAGAGCAATGTTTTGATAACGAGCAGGCAGAGATTCAATTGATTCCATTGGAAAAGCATCCCAAGCAGTTTATCAAGAGATCTATTGCGATTTTTCATTCTTATTTACATGTTCAAAGGGAAACTCCTTTTAGGATTCTTTCTCCCCTTCGAAAAGGACCTTTTGGATCTGAAACCATCAATCAATTGATTTGGGAAAAACTCATCGATTCGCTTCCCAATACAGGCACAGTCACAATTCCAATCATGGTAACAGTGAATGATTACAAACAAGAGCTCTTTAATGGCGAAACGGGCATCTTGATTCGCTCCCTTCCCCTGCGGTCATCCTCCTATGAGGATTATGCCATTTTTCCATCAAGGCAAGGGGATAGGCAAGAGCGGAAGATCTCCGCAGCCCTACTTCCCAAATATGAGCTGGCTTTTTGCCTTTCTGTTCACAAAAGTCAAGGGAGTGAGTTTGACAATGTCATCCTTCTTCTTCCCGAAGGTTCGCAAAATTTTGGAAGAGAAATGCTCTATACAGCCATTACCCGGGCAAGAAAATCGATAGAGATTCACGGCACACAAGAAACTTTCTTAGAAACAGTCTCTCGCAAAAATCTTCGCCTATCTCAAATAAAAGAGCGCGTGATGAATGGATTGTTCGAAAAACAATAAAATGACATATTGATCACTTGCCTAAATAGCTCAGTTGGTAGAGCAGCGCATTCGTAATGCGAAGGTCGTCGGTTCGACTCCGGCTTTGGGCAATTCATTTTTAATTGTTGAGAGGTATGCCAGAAAGCGATTCATTTGGCCCTCCATTTTTGGACCAATCGGCTAAGCCACTGCCGTGGACCAAGGGTGGACCAAATGAGGACAGCAAGCAGCAACAACCTACAGCAAGTCTCGTTAACAGTTCAGTAGCTGACCCAATTTTTTATCTTAAAAATAGGGTCATTGCAATGAAAGATCTCGATAAGCTCAAAAAGAGTCTGCCATCTGGCATTGATATTCGAATTACGAGTAAGAATGTGGTGAAATTCCGAGCCAGATTTAGAAAGAAAGGATATCCAGAAGTATTTAAAACCACCTCTGATCTCAAATCAGCAAAGCGATGGCTAGCTGAACAAGAACGGAGTTCTTTAATTGGAGAACTTCATCCGACAGCAATGACAGGAAACAAGCACACGTTTAGCGATGCAGTTAATCGTTACACAGAAGAGGAACTCCCTAAAAAAGGAAATGATGCAAAAAATCGATTATATCATCTTACCTCGTTCGAAAAACATCTTGGAAAACTCAAATTTTCTTCTATCCGCTCTTCGGATATCAAAGATGCGTTATTGAATATAGAAAAAGAAAAGGCGAAGGAAAGCAAGCAACTAGCTCCAGCAACAATCGTAAGATACTTAGCTTCAATTTCACATCTTTTTTCAATTGCATGGAAGGAATGGGAATGGATTTACGAAAATCCCATTAAAAAGATTTCCAAGCCATCAGTTTCCAATGCTCGCCAACGTTATTTATCTCAAGATGAGTTAAGTAGGCTTCTTAAACAAACCAAGAAGAGTAAATGCCCTATATTGTTGATCACAACTGTTCTCGCTTTATCTACAGGTATGCGAGACGGTGAAATCATGGGGTTGAAAATTGGAAATATTCAGCGTGATCAGCAACTCATCATTCTTCGTAGCTCTAAAAATGGAGAACCTCGGTTTATCCCTTTAAAAGGCTACGCCTATGATCTATTGATAGATTATCTTTCTGAGAATAGCGATCCAGATGCGTTGCTTTTTCCATCTCCTGATGATCCTAAAAGATCTTATGATACTCGCTCTGCTTGGCGTGCAGCTTTAAAAAGAGCCAATATAAAGAATTTCCGGCGCCATGATTTAAGGCATACTACGGCATCTTATCACCGCATGAATGGCATAGGTCTGCATGATATCGGAACTCTTCTTGGTCATAAAGATTCTAGAAGCACTGCTCGCTACGCTCATATTTCGACAGAATATAAATCAAAAATGGTCGAGGAACTCGATCAAACACTTTTTGGAGGTTTCAGTGACAAATAAAGTAGCAAAACGAAAAGAATTTTCGATCAAGGATATTGCTTCAATGAATGCATCAAATAAATATATTCCCTTAGTTGAAAAAGGATGGTGGTCATCCCAGGAAGCTATATGTGCTTTTTTAAGATATCCTATCGAGAAGGCATCTATCTTTTCATCCTTTGCGAGGATTACAGCTACAAAAGAAGGGCTTCATTTAAAAAATCTTGTAGGGGCCGCTGAAGCGGATAGTTCTGTTGAAGGAATCTTTTACGATAAAATATGCGGATTATATCGAGCATCTTGCAAAGCATGGGTAGAGTGGGCTTTGACTAAACCATCCATCACGATAGAAGATGAAATGCAAGAAGCGGTAGGGATTAAAGCGGATGAAAATTCACGACCGAACGAGTCTTATAGGCAAGCCGAAGAGCCCATAATAAGAAATAAGTTTCTGGGGGCCGCCGCAGTTGTCTTACACGTTTGTCCTGATGCTTCATTAAAGGACATAATGGATACGGTTATAGCTACGAAGGTTTTATCCTACTTGCCTACGGATAAGACACTGAGAAAGTGGTTAAAAGAAGCAAAAATCCAGCTTAAAAGCAAAAATCCTGGAGGAAACAGAACAGAGATCAGAAAAAAATTAAATTTGATCATTCCAGAGTCTAACGATAAAAAATAATCCAAGAATACTCTTAAACTCTAGAAATTTGCTCAATACTAGAACCAGTTAAAAATAGCTCACTGAAGGGAATTTTCATAAAGGATTTAAGCAGCTCTAATATGTACGTGAACCAACATTAACGCAACATAAGGAGCTGTTATGAACGAAAAATTGAAATCCGAACTTATTCCTTTAACCAAATGGAATGATTTCCATATTTGGCCAACGATAGGAGGTTTAAGGCATCTGGTAGCAAATGCAAAAAGAAAAAAATTTGAAAGAGTTGTTGTCAGAGCAAATGGACGAGTTCTCATTGATGAGAAGGCTTTCATGGAATGGGCCAAATCACAAGAGGCTTGTAAAAAATGATACTAGAAGAAATTCTTTCCATCCTTGAAACAAAAACAGGGCATAAGCCTAAAGCAAGTGGTAGGGGGTATTCTTCTAGATGTCCATGTAGTCAACATCAAGACAGAAAGCCAAGTTTATCCGTTGCTGAGGGAGATGATGGAAAAATTTTATTCAATTGTCATGCTGGCTGTACTTTTGAAACAATATGTCAAGAGCTGGGCGTAAAGCCCGGCCAGCTTTTCAATAACGATATGCATACTTCGTTACCAAACCAGCATTATTATTATCATGATGAAAATGGTAAAGTCCTCTATCGAAAGGTAAAAACATCTTCAAAAAAATTTTTCTTTGAAAGATTTGAAAATGAAAAATGGATTAGGGGTTTAAAAGATACTTCGAGGGTAATTTACAACTTGCCTGAAGTGATTTGTGCTATACAAGAAGGGCGTAAAGTTGCAATTGTAGAGGGAGAAAAAGATGCGGAAACTCTACGAAAACTTGGATATGTGGCTACTACAAATGACACTGGCGCCGGAAAAAACAAATGGCAGAATATCCATTCAGAAATACTTAAAGATGCGAATGTAATTCTTTTCTTTGATTATGATGATACAGGAGTGGACCATCGCGAAAATATTATTAAACATTTAAAAGGCTGCGTGAAAAGCTTGAGACTGGTTAATCTGCCAGGATATGAAGTTGTTCCCAAGAATGGAAAAGATGTATCTGATTGGTTAAAGGAAGGAAAAACCTCTACAGATCTTAAGAAGGTCATAGAAGACGCTGTGGTAATTATAGAAGCTTCTAAAGCCGCTGAAGGAAAGATCCTAAATAATATTATTAAAGCAGTATCTATAGAAAATCTTTTGAAAATGGAACTAGAGACTCCAGAGTGTTTTTTAGAGCCATTTATTACAAAATCATCGTTAGGCATGATTTACGCTCCTAGAGGTGTTGGAAAAACATATTTTGCGTTAAGCATCGGATACGCCTTATCATCCGGCACAAGTTTTTTGAAGTTCCGAGCGCCTAAACCTCGCAAGATACTTTATTTAGATGGGGAAATGTCTATCTTTACGATGAAAGAGCGCATGAAAAAAATTTATCACAGTTACGAAATCAAGCCCTTAGAAAATTATTTTCAATTGGTGAACTCGTTTTTGCAGGAACAGACTCTTCCTGATCTAGGCTCTTCAAATGAGCAAAAATTGTTAGATTCATTAATTGAAGATGTCGACGTGATTATCGTAGACAATTTATCTTGCTGGATAACAAGTGGGGTTGAAAATGAAGGTGAAAGCTGGTTGCCTGTCTTAGCTTGGGCACTTAAGCAAAGGCGTCGAGGAAAAGCTGTAGTATTCATTCACCACGCAAATAGAACTAATGGACCTCGAGGAAGCAGCCGGAGAGAAGATGCTCTCGATTATGTCATCAAGTTAGATAAGCCCCCTGGTTATAAAGCTGAAGACGGTGCGTGTTTTGTTATGTCATTTGAGAAACATCGTTCCTGGCATGGAAAAGATGTCGAAAGCATACTGGTTAAACTTGTAGATTTGCCTGATGGAAAACAAAATTGGGAATGGTCGATCTTTAACAGTAATGAGAACAATGAAACTCTTATTGCAGAAATAAAAGGCTAAAGAGCGACGGGAAAACGCATGAAGAAATCGGAGGGGAATTGGGGATATCTAAATCAACCGTTAGTCGAAAATTAAGAAAATAAGAATTGTTTCATGTTTCACCCCTCTAGGAGATGAAATGTGAAACAGGTGTATTCGTGGAGAAAGATATGAAAACTCAAAATGAAAAGAAGCGATTTGTTGAATTGCGAGCCAAGGGTCTTTCTTATGACAAAATATCTAAAGAGCTCGGAATCTCTAAACCTACTTTGATCAAATGGAACGATGAACTAAAAAATGAAATAGCAAATATTAGATATTTTGAATTTGAATCGATTATCGCTGAATATAGTTTATCTAAACGTAGCCGCCTTGAGTCTTTTTCTATCATTTTAAGCAAAGCCTTAGAAGAACTGAAAGAAAGATCCTTCGATGAGATCAACGTTAAGGATCTTGTAAATATTATTTTCCAGATGAACCAAAAAATTCAAACCGAGGTTGGAAATCTGAAATTTCATACAGACGAATATGATATCGATGACAATATTAAGCTGAACGTTTTGAAAGAGAAAACTTTACCATTTGTTTACTAAAATTTTACCAGCATCTTCTCTGTCAAATGAAGGCGGAGTTGCTGCATGACTCTATGGCATGATCGGATTTGCTCTTCTGTCGAGGCTTTTTAGATTCCGGCTTCTTCTGCAGTGATTAGACTCATTTTATGCTCCGATTTCTTTTTTGGGATTTAATTAAGTCTTCTATATAGAGCTCCATCTGGTAATGAAGCACAGGATGCCAGTTCGCAATAAACTCCCCGATGATCTTAAAACCCGCTTTCTGATATACGTGAATAGCTCGTGTATTGGTAGCTTCAGGATCGATTAAAATCTTTTTCACATTTGGAAACTGGCTAGTCAAAAATTCCCGGATCATCGGCACTGCAAGTCCTTTTCCCAAATAATTGAGATCGCAAATAAACAAGTCTAAGGTAGTCGCATCAGGCCCTTCAGGAGAAGTAATCAAGAATGCAAAAGCGGTGCTTTCATGATAACCGATCCAGTAAGTAGTGTTAGATTCCCCTCGAAAGAACTTTTCCAAGCCGTTTAAGGTGTTTTGAAGACCGGTTCCATGAATCCATTCTTTAATGTGATCTTGCTGCAGCCATCCGTGTATGAGAGAAATTTGAGATGATTTAGCAGGCGAAAAATGGAATTCTGACGAGTGTAATCTTTTTCTAAGGAATAGTTTTGAGTGGCCGTGCCAATAATTCTTGAGTTCCCCTATTTTTTCATAGCCATTCTTTAAATAAAATTCTTCTGCCTGAAAATCCCAAGTATCAACTAAAGAAAATCTGCACCCATTTTTAATAGCTTCTCTTTCTGCTGCAGCTAGCAATTTTTTACCATAGCCTTGTTTTCTGAGATTTTCTTCAATCCACAACGCTTCGATATAGATCGCTTCCGAGTCAAACATTGCCTGAATGCCGCCAAAAACTTTTCCCGAGTCGTTTTTTAGGAAGATTGAGAGCTCCTTATCCCGCTCGCCAAATTGAGCTTCATAAGACTTGATCAACCCTTCTTTTACGACATCGTTGTCAGAGTGGCTAGGATTATGATCGACGATCACTTTGTACATGCATTTTCTCCCTGAATTATAGCCCAGACAAACGGTGAGACAGCGTCTTTCTCAAGGGTTCGAATATCCACCCACTCGCACTTCAAGGAGGCTTTTTGGTAGTCTTCCAAATCATGAAGACCTTCGATAGAATAAATCAGACCTATTTGATGGAACTCATATCCTGCCTTTCCATTCAGGACTGGAACGCGTGTTACTGCCGAGAAATTGTCTATTTGAATCATCGACCTGAAATCCATTCCGGTTTCTTCAATGAATTCCCTGTGCAGCGCCTGATTCGGATCTTCTCCGAATTCAATTCCTCCTCCAGGCAGATCGAAAAGTCCGGCAAAAGGCCCCGATTTCTGAATAACGAACAGAATCTTCTCTTTTTCTTTCGCTACGCCGTATACTCCGGTTCTGCTGATTTTTCGATCAGGCAAAGAGCCTTTGACGTGCAGTGCCATCAAAATATCGTCGATGTATCCGATTTCTGTTTTGACACGGCGCTTCAAACAGCCTTCTTCTAAGAATCCTATTTTTTTATAGAGAGCGATAGCTTGAGCATTTGAAGCTCGGACATTCAGTTCAATCTTTTCAATTGATTCCGATTCTTTTGCCCATTCGATGATTCTTTCCAACAATTGAGTTCCGATTCCACGGTTTTGAAACCCTTTGTGCACCGCGATATTCAACTGAGCTATATGTTTAAGGGATTGCAGGGGAAGGATTTCTAAAAATGCATAACCAGCGATGCAGCCGTTGCATTCAGCTACAAAGTAAACGCCATGGGAAGATTCGATAGTGTTTTTTACACTCTGCTCGCTTAATTCGGACGGCTGGGAGCAGAAGAAGCCCGGTTCCTTGGCAATTTCTTGTTCGGCCCTTGCTATGTTTGCAGCATCCCTTAGTTCTGCTTTCCGAATAATCGCATTCATTGATGACCTTTAGATGCTTATTAATTTTTTCAATGCTAAACAGAAATATTTCTCAAACGTTGAATGAATGATGACTTAGAAGAATGCCGCTGTTTTAGAGCAGCGAATTTGGCTGAAAAATCAGTAGATTTTTCGCGCTGAGCTAGATCGCGTAAATCAACAAGAAGATCCAATGCTTGGTCATAGCTTTTTGCTTTCTTTTCTGAAGCAAGGACTTCTATTTGATTCCATATTTTTTCTTCCCTTCCCATGATTTCATTAAGCCGTTTTTCTCTAGCTATACGCTGTAATCTTTGTCGTTCAGCTAATTCTGCTGCGGCCTTTTTAGTTTCAAGTTGAATTCTTGTTTGTCTTACATTTTCAGACTCTTTTAAAAGTTGACCAATTGTGCGTTTTTTAGGCTTATCATTTTTGCCTTCTCGGAATGATTGCCATGCTTTACTAAAACGGCAGATCTGTTTAAGAGCTATGGTTTGATCGCCTTTCAAGCTGCCTTCTAAAATTTCTTTCAATACACTATCTTTTTCATGTTGTGAAAGACTGCAAATCCATTTTTGAAGGTCTTGCACACTAGGGGTCATATCTTCTAATGAGGGACTCGTTTGCGCTGCTGCATTAATCAAATCCAAATCTATTCGAAGAAAATCAGCAAGTTGAATTAGTGCAGGACTCAAGTTTTGCAAGCCTGGTGGAACAGAAGGTTCAAATTCTTCTTCATCATACTCATTACTTTGTAAACTGGATAACCATCCTAGATATAAGCAACGATGATCTCCACGAATTAGATCGGTTCTTAAACTTAAAAATGGAGCTAAACGTAGATCTTCTTCCCATTCTCCACCCTCCTCATTTTGCGATACAAAATCTAATATGAGCTTGTCTTGAGCTTGACGGACGGAAAATTGATCTTCATTACAATAGGATTGAACGGTATTAAAATCTAAAAGAGCTGAAGGGAGTCTAAGTTTTAAAATATGAGTTCCCCAATTAGCATAGTAGAGAAAACCATCAAAATATTTTTCCATCCATAGGTCTTCATCACCTTTAAAACTGCCCCATGAATATTCATTTATAAAACTATAAGGAGTGATGTCAGCACGCGATGAGAAGTGTCGCAGTTCACTCATTTCTTCTTCAGTCAGACAGCGATCAACGGCTTGAAACTCGTAATATTGATATTCGCTCATGAAATTCCCCTTGTAAGAGGAGGATTATAAACAACGAGATTATTTGAATCTATGTCAAAATGGATTCAGTTGCATTCTGTCGAGTTAAATTTAGAAATCTTAAAATCGTATCTAAAACCTCATCAAGATGCTTTCCTAAATCCTCAGTCAGGAAACGTAGGACTATGTACCCATTTTCTTGAAGCAGTGCATCTTTCCTTCGATCCCTACGGTAAGCCTCTAAGGAGTTAATGTGTTGAGCGCCATCTAACTCAATTACAAGCTTTGCTGTTTTACATACAAAATCGACTTCCATTCGACCCCAACCATCAAAGGGGATATCAAGCTCTGCATTCAAACGAAATAGTCCTTTGGTTTGTGCCAATGTTTCTAGTCGATAGAATAAAAAGCGTTCACTTGCGCTTCTTGCGCGTTCTACACCTTCAGCTTCATTAGAAATGAGTGTAGAAACTTGAACAAAAAGATGCGCCAAGGGCAAATCTACTCCATCACGGATCAATCTTTTAACACTGCCTGCATAATCGGCTTTCCAAGCAGGATCTACTGGAAGAGGAACCTCTGCAGGCCATCCAGGAATGGCACTAGCTGGAAGCAAAATTCTATAGCCTACAGCTTCATATCCTTGACATCTTCGATTAAACATTCTTTCGAGCAAAGGGACTCCAAGATCTGCGTAATCATAAACCTGTACTTCTTGTTTGCTTGCATAAAGACGATGGAGCCTGCCAACATATTGTGCAATGGTGCCCTTCCAGGAGACTGGCATGGTAAGAAAAAGTGTGTCAAGACGGGCATCATCAAAACCTTCACCTACAAATTTACCAGTAGCCAAGAGAACTCGGGACTCATTTGCAGGAATATTTGCTATTTGATCGGTTGCAGCAACAATTGCTTTAGAGCTCATCCCTCCGCGTAAAACAATCAAATGCCGAATATGCGGGGACAACTTATGAAATAAGCGTTCTAAATGATCTGTGCGCTCGGTAAGAATGATAGGTGAACGTCCTCTTTGCACAGCATTAATTACATCTGTGCAAATTAGCTGATTGCGTACTTCATCTTGAACAATTTCTTCATACAATTCATGAAACCGTAAACGAGTGTCTTCATTGGCAGGTTTGGTAGGACTAAAAGAAGTCGGGCATACAAACACTGTATGTTCAAAGGGACGCATAGCAGCTGCTGCTTTTGCATCTACACGGTATCTAATCGGCCCACAACGCATAAGAATAATCGGGTGATGTCCATCTTTTCTAGTCACAGTTGCGCTAAGGCCGGTAATAAATTTTGCTTTTGTTCGGCGTGCAATTTGTTCGAAACTAAAGGCTGGTAGATGATGACATTCATCAACAATCACATGCCCATATTCCGAAACGATTTCATCTACAATGCCTTTGCGAACTAAACTCTGTATGACTGCTACATCGATCAATCCCATGGGTTTTCTTTTTCCTCCGCCAATTCGCCCTATGGCATTTTTAGGTAATTCCAAAAAAGACGAGAGTCTTTCAATCCATTGCTCTTGAAGTTGCTTGCGATGAACTAGAATTAAGGTATTAACTTTACGTTTAGCAATCAACCAAGCTCCTATAACTGTTTTGCCAAAGGCAGTGGTTGCCGAAAGCACTCCAAAATCTGTTTTTAAAAGAGTTGCTGCAGCTGTATTTTGTTCCTTGCGCAATTCTCCTAAAAATTTTGTGCGTAAAGAAGTTCCCTTTTGGAGCTCATTTCGCACAGACATTTCGATTTTTAATTCTGAAAAAAGTTGGTAAACCTCTTCAAAACACCCTCTGGGGATCCCGATATGATCCGGATAATCTGCGCTGCAAGAAATAAGTCGTGGTGTTTCATAAGTAGGTAATCGCATTGCTTGCGCTTTATAAAACTCAGGATTTGGAAATGCGGCAAGACGAATCAATCGATTCTTTAAAGCAGGGGGAAGGTCTTTTTTAGGAATATAGATTTCATTGCTTAGAATAATCTCTATGCTTTTAGGGAGATTTGTTATAATCGATATCGATTTAGAAGGAGGGGGTCGGTTCCATGGTGTAAGATCTTCTTCATCAATAACTCGAAGATGAGTTCCTACAACACGTCCTCTTGCCTCTGCTTGTCGAACGATTATTTCCACTTGATTTAGGCTTAGCTTGCCTAAAGATGCTAGAAAAGACCATTGATCTTCGTATGCAATCAAATCTTCATTTACAAAAACGCTATTCCCTTGATCTCTTGCCTTTTTTTGCAAGGGCAGAGCAATAAGATTGCCAAATCCTCCTTGTGGCAAAGTATCTTGATTGGGAAAAAATCGATCGTAAGAATCTAATCCGATATCAGGATTATGTTCCATTGTTTCCGTAAGAATATGACATCCTAATTTTCTTGCAAGGACTGCAGGTATTGCTTCAGAAAAAAATAGCCAAACATGGGCACCACGACCGGATCGTGAACGTTCGATTGCTGCAGGAATATTTAGATCTCTACAAGTTTTTAGAAATCCTTTTGCATCTTCTTGCCAAGTGGACTTATCAAAATCTGCAGCAAGAAAAAAACAAGTTTCATTTAAGAGCATTGGATAAATACCCATGACGAAATCCTTTCCAGAATCATCATGACCCAACAAATGCCAACGTACTACATTTTCGTTAATTGGCAAAAAACATCGATGTCTGCACTCGGAACATTTAATTTTTGGCTTTTCGCAAATCCCTCGTACCCATTCATTCCCACAAGCAGGTGAATAACCGGCTTTCCCTGTTTTCCTACTTTCGAATCTCTGGGGATAAAGGTCTTCACGACCTTTAAATAGTGAACGAAAAAAGGCTATTTTCTCAGAAGAAGTAGATTTTTGAGAGATATTAGAAATGGTCATTTGGTGATTCAATAAATAGTTTTAAAAAAGAATCGGCGTCTTTTTGATTTCTGAAAATAATAAATTCAGTTTGAGGATATTTTTGTCTAAGTTCTTCAATTCTAGCCCTTTTTTCCTTATCAAACTTCCAAGTATATTTCAAAATTTCCATTGTGACAGCTCTCAAGCCGCCAAAGTCTTTTTCATAGTTGAATATCCTTTTGAAAAGCCTGAGAAAACAAATGAAACGAGAAAAATGAAAGTAAATCAAAATATCAGCCTTAGCAAATCTCATTTCAAAAGTCGAAAAAGAACACCCTTCAACTACCCATGCTTCTTGACTGAGTATAGATTTTTGAACTTCTATGAATTCTTGCTTATCCTTTTTCTTCCCATCGGGCTCAAACATGTGTTTATCTAAATGGTGCACAGGGATATTTAAAACTCTTCCAAGCTTCGATGCAAATGTAGATTTTCCGCTTCCTGGAAGGCCAATCAAAGCAAATTTTTTGGTATTCGCTCTATCTATCATGCGTTTTCTCCAGCAGCTAGGGATTCAAGATGTCTGAGACTGAATTGATAAAGCTTCGAGTTTTTGGATTCCCAAGTTCCTCTTTTGATAGTGAATCCAACCGCTGCAACCGCTCTGCTTAAGCGTAAAAGAGGCATCATCTTCTTATAGTCAGGAACTTTTCTAATGGAGGCATATCCTTCTAAGAAGAAGCTTTTACAGCCCGCAGGCCACTCTCCGAGCTCCAACGGACAGAAATCATCTTCGGCAAACCCTCCCCTGCCAGAAGACCAGTCGATGATGCCTCTTACTTTTCCATCAGAAGCGATGATGTTACCGGGGCGGAAATCGCGGTGTATGACGCAAGGGCCGTCCGCGGACAAAAGAAGATCGATATCTTTATCGAAATGCCATCTGCATGTTTCAAGAAGGTTTTTAGGCAGATGGCCTTGGCATTCTTCAAGCCCCTCTTCGAATTTCATTGTAAAAGGAATTCGAGGATCGCCGTTCAAATGAGAGGGATCTGTGAGGTCTCCATAGCCCTCCGCACGTTCGAGATGGATTCGAGCGAGGAGAGAACCGATTTCCGATGCCAAAGCATTAGTGACTGTTTCTGATTTAAGAAGATCGCCTTGAACGCATTCCATCAAAACAGCTGCATCCAGTCCTGTTTCCGGTTCTATAAGCTGGATGATCTTCGGCACAGGAATCTTGTCGGCAAAACGGCTTAAAAAATAAGATTCTCTTAAAAAATCTCCTTTTCGAGAACAAACTTTTAAAATCAGATCGGGGCTTTCTGGCTGCGAAATTTTAAACACTGCAGCAACCATCGCATCTTCATGGTCGATGTATGTAAAAATAGCATTTAGAAAATGAAGCTTCCTGCGGTACAAATCAGCTAGAGTATCCATTTTTATCTTCGCCTACCTTCCGAGAAATAATTTTTGTACAGCTATATTTATGCAAATAGCAAACAGGAGCATAAAAAATGGCAATGCACAAAACCAATGAATCTTGGAATATTGTTTATTAAAATAATGCGACCACATTTTCCAAATACTAACTAACATCGAAAGGGGAACACATAAAAACGCACATATGATTGGAATACCTATAAAAATAGTTATGCTTGGACTATCAAATATCAAAATACTCCAAAGAGCCATCCAACAAATCAAAGGAAAGAAAACAACGTATAAACAGGACCAAACAGTCACAAAACGCCTTGCCTTTTTCTGTTCAGGGGATACTTCAATCTCATGATCCTCAGCACTTTCATTTTTAGTGTTCATATGGTTTTTAATTGGCTTTTGGATTTTTTAAGATATTTTGATATTCATCGATCTTTGATTTGACCTTTTCTTGATAACAGTCGCTTTTGAATTCATGTTTCCATTTGCAGTCGGTATCTGGATCCAAGATTGTTACGTTGGCAAGTTGTGCAATTTCTTGATTATAGTTTTTGATACGTTGTCTCAGATATGTTTCAAATACTTTAAGATCAGTAGAATCAAGATCTAGCATTGCATCTTGAAATGCTAATTGATAAATCACTTGTTCTTGACTCTTCCCTTCTTTATTACCAAGATAGATTTGCATGGCCAGAAATCGAAGGTTAGGTGATCCCAAACTACAAACTAAATCAGCTGCACTAGCATAATTATGGGAATCTGGATGACACTTACCAGGGGCAATAAACGACCCGCCGCCAAACGTAAATATGCGAATTTTGTTTCTTTCGCTGGATTTGAGCAATTCAAGAGCATGTTCACTGATAATAGCTCCTTGACTATGCACAAATATAATGACAGGTGGATGAGAGCTATGTATTTCAGATTTCTTTAAGAGATATCGGAAAAATTTTGCAGTCCATTGGACAATGGGTGTGTCAATACCAAGCTTTAAAACAATACATGCAGCACCATCCTTCAATCCAAAAAATTCTGTATCATTTGGCATTGAAAGAACCATTTCATTCTTCGCTGCTTTTGAAATCAATTCTGCCGATGCTAGAGCTTCACCTTTGGTATTACTTACCCCATTAATGAAAGCCCAAATGCATTGATGTTCTGTTTCTTTTCCAAAGGTTCTAATAAGAGTATCAATTTGACCTTCTAAAGGAGGCAGCATGGCTTCATGCATTTTTATGTTCCAAATACAATGACTAGGCCTGGAACGGAGATATACGGTCTCATTTTTCCCATGAACAATCACAGCATCTAAGCGATGGGATAAAATCCAATTTATTGCTTCTTCTTTAGATAGAACTATACTATCACCAATCAAATAAGTATTCTCTTGACCCTCTCCATTTTCAATTTTAGCAGTAATTTTTGGGAGAATTGAGAGACTTTCATTATCAGTAGAAGTATAATCGCAGAGTTTTTCAATCGCCATAACAAGGCGATCGAACTCAAGTTTGTTGAGAGATTTAATTTTGCTTTCAGGGGAAACTTTAGCTAGAGAGGAAAGCTGATCAGCAAATGCATTTGCGGCATTAGGTTGATAGTGCTCTCCAATGGCTTTTAAGCTCGAGTTGAAATATTTTTTCGATTGAAGCCAAGCTGTCAATGCTTGTCGTCCTTCTTGGGGATGCGAAAAAATTGCATAACGACCGCAACTTCCTATCGAACCATTAGCGCGAGAAAAATGACTATGACTACGTACTAATCCAGGATTATTGATCCTCCATGCCAAATTGCCACCTGAAGCGACATATTTATTCCCGCATGCGTCAAAATAAAAAATAATATCATCATTAAATTTATAGGCGAATTTATACATATTTTCCTGATTTGCTAGCTTCCATTGTCTTTCGAATCTATAGATTTTACTGTTGAGATCTCCAAATCTAATTGATGTGAAAGAAAGTTTGATGGGCTAACGACACGTCTGCCACTTTTTGCTTCAAGTTCTTTTCTCGCGTTACCTGCTATTTTTCCTCCTGCTTGTGCCGCTTCCTTATTTTCCCGAAACCCTTGAGCATCTTGTTGAATGGTAATTTCTGTAGTCGAAGCTTCACCTAACATGGTAAAAATCAACTCCAAATCAGTCATGTGATCTCGAAGGTTTTCTTTTTTGAGGCTTTTTAATTTTTTATGCTCCGAAGGTTTAAGTCCAAAAGTGGCTTCAGATATTTCAGCTGTTAAGATAGCATATTCTCGTTGTTCTTTAACCCCTCTTTGCTCCCATTCATTCGTCAGTGTTTCTCGGATTGCAATTCCACGCATCCGTTTCTCAATCCAATCATCCGGATATCCTTTAGCCTTGTAAGTCGCGCGTATTCTTTTAGAAGCAAGCTCGGGATCTTCAATTTCTTGGATGCGTTCATAGCCCACCTTAGCTAGCCATCTTTTGAAAGGCTCAGCTTTTGGAGAGGGAATTGACTGAATGATACGGAAAATCCCTTCTGTTGTTGCACAATTCAAATTTTGTTTGCCGCCGGATGTTTCGATAGAAAGGGGGGTGACAATTTGTCCCCACCCTTCAGAAAGAGCAGGATCCCGCACTCTCATTTTTTTTATATAGTCGGTAGAATTGGATGTATCTATCAAAGCTTCAACGATATCTTTAACAACAAACCACCATTCATCATTATGCAACACTCTTCGAATGTTTTTACCTTTAAAAACTATCATATGGTGATTAGTGTCAATTTCCTTGCTCATATGTTTTCTTCCTTTGCAAATTGTTCTGGGAACAAAAGCTCTACAGCCGTCACTTTTCCTTCAGTTTCTTCTTCAATTTTTTTTGCAAGTTTACGACTGGGATGTTTAGTGCCGTGTAAGATCTGACCTAGGTGACCTCGCGAAATCCCCAATCTTTCTGCAAAGTCGACTTGGGTAATTCGCTTCTTAAACAGATATTCTCTAATGTTCACAGTGAAACCCGCTTTACCTTTTAAAAAGACCGAGAATAGCGTGCAATCATTTAAAATACAAATGCTATCTTTTATCATTCATTCAAAAATTCAAGATTCTGTGGACCAATGGTGGACCAAATAGGGGCGACAAAACAATTGAAGTCACCTTAAATGACGATAGACTCTTAAGAAAAGATGAGTTATCCTGCTCTCGTGTCAGCTATTGTGAGATGCAGTGATATTGCCTGGATGGGACGCATTCGTAATGCGAAGGTCGTCGGTTCGACTCCTGTTTTAGGCAATCTCTTTCTCAGTTATTTAACGCGAGTTTTGGATAAGCAAGATTATACAAAACACGTTTTAGCATTATCTTGAGTGATAAAATTATCACGTAAAATTTTTCTTTCCTTTCTCGTTAATTGCACAGTCGGTTTGCAAGTGTCATAGGAGTTTCTGAAGCCATTCGAATGGCTATTGAAACGGTGTACCCTGTTCCGAAAAATCAAATGGAATTGTTTTAAAATCTTTGATTATTTCAGACGCTGAAATCTCTTGGTTGACTGTGCAAAGACTACAAATGTCACCATGATTCCACTTACGTGAAGATTCTAAATAGATTAGTGATATAACTATACAAAGATTCTTCATTCAATATAAATTCATTGCTTTATAAATTCTTTTAAAAATATTCTAGATTGATTTTATGTAACATTTGTCGTATCATAAGAATAAAGGGGCCAATTGAATGACATTCAAGCCAATGCCATTAAAGAACTTTCGAAGTTACATCGAAATGGCTGGATGGAATCTTAAAAAAGGCTCCATCGATCACAATCTTTATGACGAAAAAGACTGCTTTGTATGTTCTATCAAAGTAACACATGGAAAGAATGCGAAGTCCAATGAGATAGCTGCAATAAGTGTGAAAAAGACGGAGAAAGAATTTAAAAAAAGAGGTTTAGTATGGCCACCAAGAAAGAAATAAAAGAGCACTTAAATATAGCTCTTGATGAGATTGGAAAGATTAAGCCTTGGTTTGATAAGGATGTCAATTGCTGGGTTTTCTCTCATAAAAACTATCCTGTTGAATACGGCGGGGATTCTGCTGAAGAAGTTGTAGAGAATTACCCTAAATATTTAATGGAATTCATTAAGCATCGCTTGGACGGTGTTCTTTCCCCTATTAACGAAAAAGAGACAAAAGGAAAGGGTGGTTTCAGAGAGGGGGCAGGCAGACCGAAGGGTTCTAAAAGCGCGCCTCCTACAAAACAAATACGTGTTCCGGTTGATATTGCTGATTGGCTCAAACATCCAGGAACTATTACACACCTTCGCGTCTTAATGGAATCCTATGCTATTACAAAATCACCACGGGCAAGGTAGAGTTTTATTCTATATGATATTTTCAACGGAAATTAAATATAACGACGAGGGTGTCTTAAACGAAAAAGATATCAAAGAAGCTAACCTAGCATTCGCCGAAAAAGAAAATTCCTTTTGGATACGTTTATATGATGCAGTTCCAAGATGGCTTCCCTATTCGTTGGACATCCCTCCAACAAGAGAAGAATTTGACAACCTTGTTCGAGAGATTATATGCAACATAAAGGATGGCAGTTTACATTTTGTAGATCGCATGTCACCCTACCTACGGGAATATCAAAACGGAGATATTATTGCATTTGAGCATGAAAAGAAAATGTGGTTTGCTCGAATCGTAGCATTAGCAAGTTCAATCAATGCTATTTTCGCAGCCCCAGCTGGAAGTGCCTATAGCGCTTCAAAGGCAGCTGTTGCTAAAGCTTTTGAAAGTTTAGCTCTAACCTATTTTGGAACAAATTTGCGTTTTTCCGTGGTATACCCAGGACCTGTAGATACAGCAGGGCTTAAAACTCCAAAAAAGCTTCCCTTTACATGGACAGCTGAAAAAATGGGTAAATGCATGGTTGATTTTGCTTTAAGTAACAATTCTTACTGCGAGCCTTCTTTCTTTTACAAGATTGTTACTCGTTTCTTGCGAGTTTTACCAGTAAAATACACAATGAGATTCCTAGGATAGATTTGAATATTCAAATGTTGGCTTGCAGTTCGCTATCTCATCATAAAAAAACAGATGACTTTTGAAGAAATAAATGAGCTTTTTTGACAGACGACATTCATCCTTTCCCATGATTGCGGTTTCAGATTATCGCAAGAGCGCGATGAAGCGATTGCCCAAACAACTCGTTGATTTTCTGGAGGGTGGTGCCTTTGATGAGGTAACGATCCGCAAAAATAGCGAAGATTTCAAAAACATACAACTTAAAAAATTAGCATTAAGAGATGTATCAAATATTGATATGTCAATGGAAATGTTTGGACAAAACTGGGAATTTCCACTGGCCTTAAGTCCTGTTGGATTTGCTGGTGTCTACGCAAAGAGAGGTGAAGTTCAGGCTGCTATAGCTGCTGCAAACGCTGAGGTTCCTTTTAGTCTTTCGACTGTTGGAATTTGTTCGATTGAAGAAATCGCTCAACGCTCTATTGCCCCTTTTTGGTTTCAATTTTATATGTTCAAGGATCGACATCACTCTCTTGATCTCCTTTGCAGGAGAAAATCTTGAATTTGGGACATACCAATTTATTTTAGCTTGAGAATACCATTCTGGTTTAAACTGAGCGAGAAACAAGTTAATATCCGCCAAAGGGATGCTATCTACTAGGTAATAATCACAAAGATTGACCAAATGACCTAATCCTTAGTTCATCTAGAGCTTTTTGACTTTCTTTTTGAAACTTCGGCCATTTCTGTTAAAATATTGATTAACATTTTGAAGGCAAAAGTTGATTTTTTTCTGATGTTTGATATGATGTTAGTCAAAAATTGAAGTCCAAATCTTCGAAAACAATTTTGTTAAGGCATTTTTCTTAAATGGGCTTCATTTTTGGTCAATGCGGCTTACGTACTACAATATTTTTCTTGTGCATTTAAAAAGACAATTTTACTCCAATTCACAACTCAAAAGAGAGCAGTGTGCATGATTAGTGCGATTGTGATGGTACTTTTTGCTTCAAAGCAGCTTGCCTACGGAGGTGATTTTTCTGCGAATTCTTCATTTCAAAAGAGAGAGGAAGAAAATATTTCACTCATATCTGCCCCAATGAAGTCATTATATGCCAATGAAGATCAACAGAAAATTCATGACGTCTATTATAAAACGAATCAGTTTGGCGATATTTTCCCCATTTGGCAAAACATTCCAGAAGTAGAACTAAAAGAAAAATTATTAAATTTTTCTGAGCCATTTAAAGAAACAAGACAAGCAATTATTCTTGAAATCCCGCATGAAAGGTCTGCAATCCTGGATATTGTCCGTCAGGCTCACTTTACCTTTCATTATGGAGATCAAGATCAAACAACATGGGTGATCAAAAATCTTTCTTCTCTTCCTTCTCCCTTTACAGCGGTAAGTGGGGCTCATGTCATTGTTCTAAAGGATAATCAGGTTCTCGTCATTGAAGAAAGAACGAGAAAGGGAATTCTCGGTTTTCCTGCAGGAGGGTCCGATCCTGGTGAGTTTGCTAGAGAGACAGCTTGTCGAGAGTTATATGAAGAAGTCGGATTAAACGTTCAATCAGAAAATCTTAAACTTATTGCCTTAATTAATCGAAAAAAAGCGAATAAGCAAGGAGCAAATCTTATAGGTCATTGCTTTCTTGCTCAAAAATTCATAGGTGAGCTTAAAATAGATCCCATAGAAATTGTCCAAGCATTTTGGATTTCACTTCAAGAACTTGCAGAAGCTTCTGAAATCAATTCTTTAAGAGTATCTCCATATCTCAACGAATTAGCTAAACATATCTTAAATGGATGTCAATCCTCTCATTCACGCAAATTGCCAGATCATCGTCAAATACCCATGATGGTCGATCCTACTGATACCATGAATGTCGAATTCATTCATCAAGATTTATGATATTCGGAATTTTAGGTGTAGGCATCACACTCTAAATTCCAGACTGGATCTGCATCTTCACTTGAGCTTGTTGAAGCTCGACGTCTACAGGAATTTCTACCATTAGCATATCACAATTATAGACCTCTTTCGAAACTCGCTTTGCTTGAGAAAAGACAAGATTCTTTTTATCAAGTAAATGGAGTTTCGAAAGAGGTCTTATGTAAAATCATTTTAGGAAGCTCTGTACCAGGTTCTTCGGAGAGATTATTCACCTGTTGGCTCCATTGCAGAGCAAGAGCATTTAAAGTGACAGTGTGAGAAACAATGACAAGCGTTTCGCTATGATGTTTAGCTAAAATTTTTTTAATCATCATCTTCTGCCAAAGCTTTATTTAAAAGATTAGTAACTCACCTTATGCACCAAGAGAAGTGAGTAAATTCAAGCAATATCTTATCGTTACTCTTGCTTATTTTATTGGCAAACAATACCCTTTTATTTATGAGATTATCAACCACAGAAAGAGAATAAATAAAAAATAATATTGAAAAACTCAATCCTCTTTGAATCAAGAGTCGACGTTATTATTTATTAATCAGTTAGGAGTAATTTATGTTAATTAAGTTCGTAACCATCCAAGGTAGCGGAAATTCTGGATATAAAGCAGTTATCAAGTCTTTTCCGACGATCGAAGGAAGCATGGTTAAATTATCTATTCCTGTAAATTCACTCAAAAAATGCATAGATAAACACACAGCTGAAGTAGCTGCAAAAAAATTTTCCGAATTGAAGAGTCTTCCATATGTACCTGAAAATACGAGTGTGATGACCTCTATTCCCTTTGGCACTAAAGGGTTCCTTGCTTTAGAGTTTACTTCAAACGGCGAAGTGATTGGCCAAGGCTCAGTAGTAGATAAAGACTCATCTCTTGCTCAAGCAACCCAAGTAGCGAATCAAAGAGGGTTGCCCTTGCTTGGTATACTCCCTTTTTAGCCTCCGGGGGAGTGATGAACAATTCATTAATTTTTTTGTAATCGAAATCACTGGGAACCGGCAGTCTCTTTTTCTCAAAGGCTAATTGCGGCAAAATGAGTGGACTTTCACTTTTACGGGTTTGGAAGTTTCTTTAAATGTGTTCACTGAAACGATATAATAGGTTTTGGATTTGCCAATTTTGGATGAATCTTTGAATTTTAAAGGATTGTTTTTTATGACACTTCCCACTAAATTGCACAGAGATTTATCTTTGTAAATGTTGTATTTTATAATGAGGGCATCGTCGCTTGGGGCCTTCCATGTCAAGACATTGATTCCGCATTTCCCCTTTCCACATTTTTTGACTTTCTGGCATCCTTTTGCATCTGTAGGGGATTGTGGAGGGCCGCTATAAATGAATTTGTCGGCAGGGGAAATTGCGGATGATTCTCCCGTTACCTCTACAGTGATATCGACTATCCCTCTCCCTGGAGGGGAAGATGCTATTATTCGGGTATCGCTCTCAAACATAAAGAAAGCGGGAATTTTTCCAAATAAAACTCTCGTGGCATCGGTAAATCCTGCTCCCATAATGATGACCTGTGTCCCACCCTCAGTGGGTCCAAGAGAAGGGCTGACTCCCGTGACGATTGGCGGAAGATAGGTGAATTGATCGTTAAGAGAAGTCGCAGAAGTCCCTGCCTCCGCCATCACAGTTACATCGACAGTTCCAGATCCTGCGGGCGAAGTTGCTATTATTTCAGTCTCGCTAATGGGGATAAAAAAAGCGGGAGTTGTTCCAAACAAAACGTCTGTTACATTATTGAATTTTGTCCCTATAATAGTGACATTTGTGCCGCCGCTAATGGGTCCTTCTGATGGGGTTATTTCAGTCACTGTTGGGGGAAGGGCGATGCTATAAGCCGAAACTGTATTGTGATTATTATTAGGAACTGCAGCAAATAGATTTCCATCTACTACAGGCGAATAGGCGACAGAAAAAGGTGCACTCCGCGTTAAAAAAGGGGAATCGGGTAGTGGAGTGAATGCGCCCGTAGCCATATCGACGTTATAGACAGAAATTGAACTATCTGCATTGTTTGCAACAGCTGCAAATAGATGGCCATCCACTATAGGAGAATAGGTGACAAAAAGTGGTTGTGAACCCGTCGGTGAAGGAGATTCTAGAATTTGAGTGAACTCTCCGTTGATCGGATTGACGCTATAGATTGAGACTGAATTATTGTCGCTATTTGCAACAGCTGCAAATAAGTTGCCATTGACTATGGGTGAATAGGAGACAGAATAGGGGCCGTTCCCTGTCGAAAAGGGAGAGCCGGACACCTGCGTAAATGCACCCGTTGATTGGTCAACGCTATACACTGAGATGGTATTAGCGCCCTGGTCTGTAACAGCCGCAAATAAATTGCTACCGATGACAGGTGAATAAGCGATAGAGCTAGTAGTTGTGCCTGCAGGAAATGGAGAGCCAGATACTTGGGTCAATGTTCCATCCGATGTATTTACGCTATAAACTGATATATTGTGAGCGAATTCATTAGCAACAGCCGCGAATAATTTGCCATTAAGAACCGGCGAAAAGGCGACAGAAGTGGGGTCATTTCCTGCCGGAAAGGGGGATCCTGGAACTGATACAAAACTTCCCTCAGTTTGAGCATAGCCAAGAAAAGAATGAAAAATAAATATAACAGATAGTATAAATTTGAAAACTTCCATAGAATTTAGTTTGTCCTTTGGCAAAAAACGAATATTTACAATTTCAGATGTACTAAGGACTATTTTTATTCAAAACGCGCATTATACACAATTAAATTGAAGAATTGCTTTTCGTGCCCATGCCCGAAATTAAGTTTAAATCAAGCGCATATTTTATTCTAAATGGACTATGGCGTCTCTAAAAAAAGAATAGAAATCATCTCCTTCATGTAAATTGGGCAAAAAAAACTCCCTTAATTCTTTATCAGATAACCTCCCAACTGCTTCATAAGTTAAAAAAAATTGCTGCGGAATCATTGGATGATAGTCTTGAGCATGATAATTAGATGTTCGATTGATGGTGATAAAAAATATCAAGAGCTGATCGCATAGAAAGCGATTTGCAATGGAATCCCCTCTTTCCATCATCAACCAATGTGTAATTTGCTGAGTTGTTTGATACATTAAATTTGCATCTGTGAAATGCATTTGAGTAAGTTGAAATAATAATTTTTGGGCTAAGAAAAATTTATCTAATTTAACAAGAGCAAAAACCATTTGACAGCACTCTAATTTGTCACCTGTCAGTCTTTCCTTTAATGGTTTATTTATAAATTTTTCAACATGAGCTTGTGAAATCTCTTTCGAAATATCGCTTGTCAAAGGAAAAGAAATTTCTAAAAAAAATTGAGTCAATTTTTTTTTAAAGTTTTCCATCCCTTCTTTTCCCCCTACTAATAGACAGCTTTTTATACATAAGCTTAAGAATAATTCCATTTTCAAAAGATGATCATCAATCTCTAAAACCGTTCTACAACAGTGATGGAATGCGCCTATTTCACCGAATATATTGGCTAGATAAATTTGTTCTTTCCTTTGCTCTCTTTTATCGGAAAAACAAGAGAGAATTTTTTTTGTATATTCAAAATCCTTTGTCGCTAAAAAGGAAACAATCTTTCGATCCGATAAAACCGGTCCAAGTATGCTTTCCTGTATGAGATTCTCCGCTATTTGCTCTATTCGAAATTTCCAATCTTCTGAAAGTATCCATTCTTTGATTATTTTTATCCCCGGTTTTTTTATTGTTTTCTCTAACAAATCATTCGCTTCATCTCTTTGACCTGCTCGGATCAACGCGGCAATGATTTCATCGTAAATCATGAAACGAAAAAAAGAGGTGAAGTCAATGGGATCAGCAGAGTACTCCTTGTCTAAATCATATATTTTTTGAATATCTCCTCGGAGCGCTAATTTCTCAACTGTCCTTACAAGAAATTCAAGAAACAGACCTTCATCAATCTCGCCTAAAAGTTCAAGAAATGGATACCCAAGGCAAAAAAATTCGGCAGCACACTGATATTTCAACGCTTTTCTTGATACACAAGACAGTACTTGTTTTGCAAGGTCGCTGTTTCCATACCTGCTAGTTAAAACTGCAATTGTAAATAGGGCATACTGCTTAATATTAGGGTCATTGTCAGGAGGCGCCATTTCCATTGTTTCTTTAAAAATATTTTCTAACTTCTCTGTGTTTTTAATTTGATCCAGCTTGTTTTTATCTGAATAAATTAACTGCCCTAACCTCTGTATTTTAATCCATAAAAGTTCAAAGGGTGTATAATCGGCGATGGTGAGAGCTTTCTCAAATAATTTTAAAAAATGATAATCATTGAGTTTCCATCTATCCCCCCAATTTCTTGGATAAAGCAAAGTCACATGCTTTTTTGACATGGATTCTTTTAATTCTTTACATCCATTTTTAAGCGCATGCAAAAAAATAGAGTCCTTAGGAAAAATAGAGACCAGTTTATTAATGTCCGCTTCTTCTGCTGCTTCATTGAGACGCGCTAATGCCTTAGAACATTTTATCAATCTTTCATTATCAATTCGTTCAGTGAATTCAAAAGTTTTTACAAAAAGAAAATGAGGTAAATTTGAAAATTGCATATCATTAAATTCCTATTAGAAGATCTAACAATAATAAAAGATGTTATTTAAAAAAAGATGTTTTGGATCCACTCCAGGCAAAGAATTTTACGCAGACTATCATGACAAGGAATGGGGCATTCCTGTTTATGACGATAGGCACTTATTTGAAATGCTCATCCTTAGAAGTCGCAAAAAATTTCTATGATTTCTTGAGAAAAATAGGTGAAAAAAAATTGACGTCGTCTGGGTTGACATGCGCTTTCCCCGAGAGGGGCTTTGGCAAACGATCGCTGAGCGCTTGACTTTCGCTGCTCAGTAAGTTACACTTAGAAACTGTCTATAAGGGAATGATAATTTAACAATAGGATTTTTTTATGATACCAACTATTAATCGAGAAACTCTCATAGCTAATTATGACGTTTTTAAAAGCAAGGAAAGTGAAATCCAGAATAGATTTCGAGAAGTAACAAAACAATATGATATATACTCCAAAGGATTTTATTTTTCAAAAGAATGTCCAGAATATTTAGAGAAGACAGCTAAAATTGCTCAAGACGCTCTAACTGCTTCTAACGAGTTGCAGAATTTTATAGAAAAAAATCAAATTACTCATTCAGCAGATAATGAGTTACTTAAGAAGTTTTCTGCCTTGAAAGCAAGTCTTATAATATTTTCTAGAATGAATGATGAGGATGGGTGTGTAATTTCCTGACTTCAATGCTTCTAGCGCCTAATTATACCTCTCGTGATTCAAAAGTTGGCATACTGATAATTTAAAGGAAGTTATGAATATTATAATAAATTCATTTCAAAAAGATGTTAATTTTATAAAAGATTGCTCTCAACAAAAAGAGTTTTCTAATGAAACTCAAGATCGAATTGTAATAGTTGCTTTTAGAATTTTTACAAGTATCTTTTTTTTGGTTTCTGTTGCTTTAGCTATCAAATCCATCGGATTTAAAATTTTAGCTCATTCCCCATTGAAAGAAAAACTATCTCAAGTAGCAAGTTCTTTGATCATTCCAATTCTTTTGCGTGATTTTATCGTTAGTTTCAAAAATATCGAATCAGAAGGTGAAACAGAAAATAACTTTGAAAAATATTATGAAGCTCTTAGTAAAAATCACAATGGCTATACTTATATGGATGGGCCCATTTTGCCTCACTATAAACAAAGCTTTACAGAAATTTTATTTGGCGAGCTAATTGTTGGAAAAATAAAAAATAGCGATGGCAGCATTACTGCGGAATTTCTTTTTAAAGAAAAAAACTCTGATGCGATAAAAAACGAAACAGTTCATTTTCCGATAGAGCATTATTTTTGTTTGATTGAAACATTTTTTACAAAGCCTCTCATTCAATTCTTGAATACGTATTTTCCATAGAGGTCTAGCAGATAAATTTGACCGATTTAGTTGTTACAAGAGCTGCCCTTTTCAATGGCTTTCATTTTTTTGATATCCGATTTGAATGGATGTTCATTCATAAGGGTGTTTACGGTAGATATAAGAATTTTTTTCGCCCAATCCGGCAATGAAGCACTGATGCTATAATACACCCATTGCCCTTGGCGTTCATCTGTAACGAGCCCTGATTTTCTCATAAGCGCTAAATGCCGTGAAATTTTTGGTTGAATGCTGCCTATAATCTGGCTGATTTCACAGACGCAAAGTCTTCCTTCTTTTTGCAGTAAAACGAGACACCTTAAGCGTGTCTCGTCAGATAATAGTGAAAATAACTCATTTGGAGTCATCTTTTATCTCCCATAGGTTTCGTAGCTTTGATTTTTGCTGAAACAACATAATTTTCTGCATCAGAACCTGGAACCCAGTCTTTAATAAACGCCCTGCTGTTTTCTTGAGGCTCTATGGCGATGTCTTTAAATCCAACATTTGTCAAAATATTTTTGAGTTCATTGATTGTAATCGCACCTGAAATGCAATTGCAATAGAGTTCTGAGTTATTGATCATTTCTTGCGGCAAAGGTTTATGGGCAACCATATCAGAAATTGCCAATCTTCCTCCATCTTTTAGTACCCTAAAAGCTTCAGCAAAGACATTTGTTTTGTTAGTTGATAAGTTAACAACACAGTTGGAGATAATCACGTCTACAACGTTATTAGGCAGCGGCAGATGTTCAATCTCTCCAAGCAAAAACTCAACGTTTCGATATCCATTTTTAGAAGCATTATTTCTTGCTTTGCTTACCATTTCAGGGGTCATATCAACTCCGTAAACTTTCCCGCTTGGTCCAACTCTCTTTGCAGATAAGAAGACATCAAATCCTCCGCCGGCTCCTAAATCTAAAACAACATCACCTTGTTTTAGAGACGCCAATGCTTGAGGATTACCGCATCCAAGACCCATATTGCAACCTTCTGGAACACTGCCATATTCTTCTGATGAATATCCTAATTCTTGTGAATATCCACTATCTGGTTTTGATGAAATACCGCAACAACTTCTCCCATTTCCACAGCTTTTATTTTGGTTGTTGGCTTCTGCTACATTACCGTAAGCTGATCGAACTTCTCTCCTGACATCCTCTGCATTTTTAGACGGATTTGGTGATGCAACGTAATAAACATATTCTGTTTGTGGTTGATGATGATAATCCATAATTACACCTCTTTGTTGGATTGGTTTATGTATATACGTATATACGAATAAGCATATATTTATCAATAAATTTTATTCTTTTATATTTTTCATCTAGAGTGTAGACATGGTTTTCAAGATGAAATAATAGTTTTTCTGCTTCGATCTTCAGAAAGTTTTTCAGCTTGCTTATGCTGTATCTTAAACTGTTTTTTTTCCCTATCTGACAACAAAGAAAAATGGAGATAACAGATTTATGATTGCAGAAATTTCATCCCTTCATTAGAATCCATTGAGCTTGCTAGTGGCTCCTGCTAACTGTTAGCTTGAGTCTTAAAAGGGAATCTGGTGAAAATCCAGAACTGCCCCCGCAGCGGTATGCAGAAACGAATTTTGTCATTAGACCCCTTACGGAAGGGGTCTTTAAGCACTGGCTAAAAAGCTGGGAAGCGACAAATAGTAGAAAAGCCTGAGATTCTTAGGCAATGTCTGTAAGTCCGAAGACCTGCTAACAAGTAGAGACCTTTTTCGAAAAAGGTCTTATGTGGCTTTCACCTTCGACGGGAAGGAGATAGACGTTCCATGTGTACCATGCATACCAAGCTTACCCTTACACGTTTATTTGCTTTTTTCAATTTTTCTATCCTATCCCATCCTCTCTTTGCTGTGTGTTTAGCCGCCAATCATGTAATTTTTTTATTTAGAGGGCGCTATGGCATCAATTGCAGGGATTCAATGTAAAATACGCAAGCGAGATGGATCCATTGTTGATTTTGATGAAAATCGAATTTTCCAAGCGATTTCAGCTGCATTTTGTACGAGTGAATGGGGATTTTCTAAAAATCATATTCTTGACACTGAACAAAGAGCGATTGTCGATACAGTCTTTTCCGGGGTGATAGAAAAAGTTAATGAGGGGATAAGAAAAAATTATCAAATTGATGTGGAGTGGGTTCAAGATGTTGTTGAATTGATGCTTATGCGTCAAGGCTACTACACAGTTGCTAAAGCCTATATTCTTTACCGTCAAAATAGAGCTCATCTTCGAAAGGTCTTGGCAGAGGAGGATTATGAGATTGCGCGGATTAAAGAAGATGACGGTCAAATGCATTCATTTTATCGTTCAAACTTACGTCAAATGATAGAGCAAGTTGCACTTGAGCTATTGGTTAACATCGATATAAAAAAAGTGATTCGCGATATCGAAGGGCAATTATTCGAAGGAGTTAAAAAAGAAGAAATTTTAAATGTGGCTATTTTGACTTCCCGAAGTTTGACAGAAATCGATCCGATTTATGATCAATTAACAGTCCGTTTATTTTTGAAGAAATTAGATGATGAAGTCTTATCTTCAGCCGTTCTCTTTTCTGCAAGATCGCAAGGATATCAATCTAAATTTAAATATTTAGTGCAATCAGGCATTCAAAGCGGAAGGATAGATCCCCAGCTTGGTCATTTTGATTTAGAAAAACTCGCTCAGGCATTGAAGCCTGAGAGAGATCTAAACTTTAATTATCTCGGTTTGCAAACCTTGTATGACCGCTATTTACTGCACATAAATGGAAGTCGTATTGAGTCGCCTCAAATATTTTGGATGCGTGTGGCAATGGGATTAGCTCTGAATGAATCAAAAAAAGAAGAATCAGCCATCTCTTTTTACAATATTCTTTCGACTCTCCGATATCTTCCGGGAACACCAACGCTTTTTAATAGCGGCACATGCAAACCTCAATTGTCTAGTTGTTATCTCCTAACAGTCGAAGATGACCTTGAATCTATCTTTAAAATGATTTCCGATGACGCTATGCTTTCAAAATGGGCTGGGGGATTAGGAAATGATTGGACCCAAATTAGAGCTACAAATGCCAAAATTTCAGGCACCAATGGAACATCTCAAGGAGTTATTCCCTTTTTGAAAATCGCAAATGATACTGCACTCGCTGTCAACCAAGGAGGGAAACGAAAAGGTGCCATGTGCGCCTATCTAGAAATATGGCATTTGGATATAGAAGACTTTTTAGATCTTCGAAAAAATACTGGGGATGAGCGCCGCCGCGCTCATGATATGAATACAGCAAATTGGATTCCTGATTTATTTATGAAACGGGTGGAAGAAGATGGTGAATGGACATTATTCAATCCATCTGATGTCTGTGATTTACACGATCTCTATGGAAAAAAATTTGAAGAAAAATATTTCGCTTACGAAGAGGATGTCCGCTTGGGAAAAATTCAATTATACAAAAAAATTTCAGCTAATGAATTGTGGCGTAAAATGCTTTCAAGGATCTTTGAAACGGGTCATCCGTGGATGACTTGGAAAGATCCATCGAATATTCGGTCAGCCCAACAACATTGCGGTGTGATTCATAGTTCAAATCTTTGTACTGAAATCCTTTTAAATAC
Source organism: Parachlamydiaceae bacterium (assembly GCA_025451995.1). Taxonomy (GTDB): domain Bacteria; phylum Chlamydiota; class Chlamydiia; order Chlamydiales; family Parachlamydiaceae; genus JANWJE01. The sequence continues at coordinate 42,752 of JANWJE010000038.1, forward strand.
AAGCAAAGATGAAACGGCCGTTTGCAATATCGGATCATTGAATTTGAAACAGCATATTGTCGATGGAAGATTGGATTTTGAATTGCTCAACGAGACCATAAATAGTGCCATTCGCATGCTTGACAATGTAATAGATATCAATTTTTACCCCACTTCTGAAGCAAAAAATGCTAACTTTCGCCATCGTCCTATAGGACTTGGGATAATGGGTTTTCAAGATGCTCTTCACAAACTAAATATTCCCTATGCATCTGAAGATGCAGTTCGTTTTTCAGATACATCCATGGAATTTATCAGTCATTGTGCCATCTTAGCCTCTGTGATGTTGGCAAAAGAAAAAGGAAAATATTCTACTTATTCCGGCTCTCTTTGGGATCAAGGTTTTTTGCCTATTGATACTTTAAATTTACTAGAGAAAGAGCGCGGTATTCCCTTAGAAGTTGATCGCAAAACAAGTCTTGACTGGGAAGACTTGCGCAAACAAATGAAACACTATGGAATGCGAAATAGTCAGGTGATGGCAATTGCACCAACTGCGACAATTAGTCAAATAGCAGGCGTTTCACAATCAATAGAACCCCTCTATGCCATTCTGTATGTAAAAAGCAATCTATCCGGTGATTTCACCTACGTTAACGAAGGTCTTGTAAGTGAGCTTAAACAAGCTGGGTTATGGGATCAAGAAATGCTCGATGAACTTAAATATGAAGATGGATCTATCCAAAATATCCATCGCATTCCGGAAGAGATTCGAAATAAATATAAGACAGCGTTTGAAATAGGAGCCGATTGGTTAATCCGCTGCGCTGCTGCCCGTCAAAAATGGGTGGATATGGGTCAGTCGCTGAATTTATATCTCCTAGAGCCATCAGGCAAGAAATTAGATGAAATGTACCGTTATGCTTGGCATTGCGGTCTAAAAACCACCTATTATTTGAGAACAAAGGCTGCCACTCAAGTGGAGAAGTCAACATTGGATGTTAATCGTTTCGGCATTCAACCCAAATGGATGAAAAGCAAAAGCGCATCCGGCGATATAGAGATAAAGCGGCAAGCCTGCTCTCTTACAGGTGAATGCGAAGCATGTCAATAAAACATCTAATAAAGGAAGGATTTATGAAACAACGATTTAGTGCAGAAGATAAAAGATTGATTAATTGCGAAACTGTCGATGTCAACCAATTAATGCCGCTAAAATATCAATGGGCGTGGGAACATTACAAGAATGGTTGCGCAAATCATTGGATGCCTTCGGAAGTGCCTATGCAAAAAGATGTGGAAACTTGGAGATCATCAAAACTTAACGATGCAGAAAAAAAACTCATTAAAAGAAACTTAGGTTTTTTTGCTACGGCGGAAAGTTTAGTCGCTAATAATTTGGTTCTTGCTATATTTAAACATATTACCAATGCAGAATGCAGGCAATATCTACTTAGACAAGCATTTGAAGAGGCGATCCATACACATACATTTATGCATATCGTTGAAAGCTTAGGCCTCGATGAAAAAGAAATCTTTAATATGTATCGCGAAATTCCTGCAATTCATGCCAAGGATGCTTTTGAAATAGAACTTACCGCCTTGCTTGCTACCCAAAGTGTTGATACCACTACAACAAAAGGGAAGCAGGATTTTCTAAGTAATTTAATAGGATATTATATCATCATGGAAGGCATTTTCTTTTATAGCGGATTCGCCATGGTGCTTTCTTTTCAACGGCGGAATCTTCTTCCTGGGATTGCAGAGCAATTTCAATATATTTTACGCGATGAGACAGTTCATTTAAACTTTGGCATCGATCTCATCAATGGGATAAAAGCCGAGAATCCCGATGTGTGGACGTTAGAATTTAAAAATAAGATTGCTTTGCTGATTCAGGAGGGAGTAAAACTAGAAATAGCTTATGCACATGATTGTCTGCCCAATGGTATCATTGGATTGAATGCTTCATTATTTACAGACTATGTACAATACATCGCTGATAGACGGGCGGAGCGCATCGGGCTTCCCAAATTCTACAATTCAATCAACCCTTTTCCTTGGATGAGCGAAACAGTTGATTTAACAAAAGAAAAAAACTTTTTTGAAACTCGCGTCACAGAATATCAAAGTGCCGCTTTTCTGACATGGGAATAAGAGATTATGAGTATTTGTTCTGATAAATGGATTTTAGAAAAATGCCGAAAAGAAAAAATGATAGAACCTTTTTTTGAGGAGCAGGTTCGCGTTGAGAATGGGGAAAAAATCATTTCATATGGAGTGTCTTCTTATGGATATGACATTCGTGTGTCAAATAAATTTCAAATTTTCACCAATGTTTATGGATCAATTGTAGATCCTAAGTCGTTTGATAAACAAAGTCTTGTAAACGTTGAAGAAGATGTATGTTTGATTCCCCCTAATAGTTTTGCTTTGGCAATCACTATGGAATATTTTCGCATTCCTGATAATGTTTTGACAGTGTGCGTTGGTAAATCAACCTATGCTCGCTGTGGGATCATCGTGAATGTCACTCCTTTTGAACCGGGATGGGAAGGCTATGCAATTTTAGAAATTTCTAATACAACACCATTACCTGCAAAAATTTATGCCGGCGAGGGAATTGCCCAAGTTCTATTCTTTGAAGGCAAAGAGCGTTGTTTGCGCACGTATGCTGATAAGCAAGGAAAATATCAGAGACAAATGGCAATGACATTGCCCATGTTATAAATTAGACTTCTTTCGAAACTCGCTTTGCTTGAGAAAAAGAATCATGTTATCAAGCAAATGGAGTTTTGAAAGAAGTCTATTCTTGCATTAGGCAAAATTTCCTGCTATGAGTTAAAATATGAATAAAAATAGTCAACAGCCGGATGAAGCTAGGGAAAAAAAAGAGCCAGAAGATATTCTTTATTATGAATCTTCTTATGGCGACCTATGGATGATCGATCAATCGACAAAAGAGCGAAGGACGATTACTGCCGGCGGCAATGGCATCGTTGAAGTCGGCGATTTTGATCTCAATACAAAGCAATTGATTAAAGGAACGCGCACATATTTAGAGGGGGGTAGGATTGTATCTGAAAACATTGAAAATTTTTATAGCCCAACTTTCTATCAAGGTTCAATCAAATATAGTGACAACCATGAAATCGATCAGGAAATTGGGTATATTGAATTGGGGAGGTTGGCAGAAGGGGTCAGAAAATATAGAGATGGCTTGGAGATACAGTCTAAATCCTTCATTTCAAGACCACATACTGCTGGATTTTTCGAAGATACATCAAAAGAATGGAGCGTTATTTTTCCAAATGGAACAAAAATGAAAATGATACCGAATGAACCCCCTCGATTTGAAAATGTTCATGGAAAAATCCGCTATATTGGCAAAAGTAATGAGTTGGGACAAAGAGATGGAGAGGGGGCAATTCTTCTGGCTGACCATCTAAAAATTGAAGCGACATTTACAAATGATAAAATTGATTTCACACAGCCCTATTCCTTTCATTATCGGACAGCAGATGGTAAAGAAAGGACTTATTTAGGCAAATAAGGCAAGTAAGTTATACCGAAACAACTTCAAAATTTGGCTTTCGCGCGGCTCAAAAACCAAATTTTGAAATTGTTTCGGTATAATTACAAATTGCAAGAATTGATAGATATCGAGATGTCGTGAGTTAAAAGAATGAAAGCGATGACAAAGGGAGGGATGTTTTTTTCTTTAATCGTTAAGTCATCTTCAATAAACATTTGCCAACTTTCAGAGCAAATAAAGGATTCTCGCGTTGCATTCGCAATGTTTTTATTTCCCATTTTAAACGCAAATGTCTTATTCATAAAACCAGGGGTAGCTTTTATAAGGGGTGTTCGGTTGTCGCTGGCAAATAAGATATAATTATTTTGATTTTTACGAAGATGAAAAAGGACCTCTTCCTCTGAATTGCGAATTTCATAATGAAACACGAAAGCAGACCAACAATTAAAAGGAATTAAGTTATCAATCCTAAATAATCGCTCCTTTTTATCCGAACAAATGATGGTATAAAAATCATAATATCCTGAAAAATAGTATGATAATCCATTTTCAGCGGTTAAGATGTGGTCCCAGCTGTTTTTTATATCGGCTTTTTTTAATTCCATCTTGTGTGGAAATTCAAATGAGTAGCCTTTGATGCTGACTAGCGAGAAAAAAACATAAAGCAATCGGTGAAGCATTTTAATCCTTAAGAAGTGAAATATCGGTATAAGGTAACAAAAGACCAAAAATTAAGACATAAGAATTCTATGAATATAAAGACTTTGCTTCTCTATCTGGCGATGTATATCTATGGATTTGGTTTGACCCTTTGGGCGATCTATTTTGATAAGCGGCCCACCCGTAGAAGTCGAAATGGTGCCATTTTTGGGTTTTGGGCACTCATCCTCACACTTTTTTATGTGGGATATGTGATCTGGAAATTTGGGATTATATAGTTCTTCCAGTTGAAAGCTGGAATTTTTGGGAAGTGGGCTTGACTCTTCATTTGCATTTCCTAGATCGCACAACTTATTTAACTCAACGCAAGAGCCGGCCTTCCAGGCCTCTAACAAATTTTGCAACTAACCCAGGCCTTGCGGCCTGGGTGTGATAAAGAAAAACAAGAGGCCTGGAAGGCCGGCTCTTGCGTAACATGGGCATTAAAACGGAAGTTCCACTTTTTGATGGTTCGCTTTTTGTATCTTTTTGATTCTAAGCATCTTTGCTATTTGCTTTTAGTGTCTACAAACACAACTGCGCAAATGCAAAATGCTTAGAATCAAAAATCTAA
>JANWJE010000039.1 GCA_025451995.1 Parachlamydiaceae bacterium
TAATGCTTAAAGCACAAGTAATGAATAAAATGACAAGGCAAGGGATGCCAAAGGGTGTAATGATCTAAGAGATAAGAAGATAATTTTAGGATAAGTCGACCAAAGGGAGACTTATCCTACAAGGCCCAAAATCCCCATACCACTCCTCTCATCAAAAAAGTTAATAAAATATTTTCTTTTACATTTATGAAGCCGACATACGAAGAACTCGAAAAAACCGTCCAAGTAAAAGGGGCCGGGCCCAATAAAAGGGCAATAAAAGGGGCCGGGCCCAACGATCTGCATAATTTAATTAAATGAAATGATTCAGAATCCAAATGCATGGCTTAAAAAAAACTACAACATAATTTATGCAGATTGTTGGGCCCGGCCCCTTTCATTTATGCAGATTGTTGGGCCCGGCCCCTTTCATTGGGCCCGGCCCCTTTCATAAAAAGGGGGATAACCACTGGATCATTGCAATTTCGGTCCATTTATGATTTTTTTAATGGCGTTGGCAACAAGAGGAGCGATCGACACTGTTCTAATTTTGGGATGATTTGCAATTGCTTCATCCAGCGGGATTGTATTGGTTACAATGAGCATTTCTATAGGGCTGTTTTCAATTTTTTTCATTGCTTCGCCGGCTAATAAGGGATGAGTTGCAAGGGCGATGATTCGCTTGGCTCCCAGTTCTTCGCAAATTTTGGCTGCATTGACTAATGTCCCGGCTGTTGAGCACATGTCATCGGTCAATAACACTGTTTGATCTTTAACTTCTCCCAAAAAAAGGCGCATTTTTACGCGATAGGAATCGATTCGCTCTTTGTCAATTAAAGCAAGGGGGGCGTCTAATTGTTTTGCATAATGACTCGCAATTTTAATTGCCCCTTTATCAGGGGCGACAACAACGCAACTCCCAAGACAAAGAGAGCGATAATGCGGAATGATCACCTGGCTGCTCAATAAATGAAACACCGGAATATCAAAAAATCCCTCGATTTGTTCAGAATGTAAGTCGATCGTAATTAATTGATTTATCCCTGCGCGTGTCATTAAATTTGCTAAAAGTTTTGCCGTAATGGGTTGTCCCGGTTTGTTGATTCGATCTTGCCGCGCATAAACAAAATAAGGGAGAACGAGGGTGATGGAGGCAGCAGAAGCTCTTTTTAAAGCATCGATGAGCATCAGCATTTCAAAAATATGAAAATGAGGGTCTTTACCAAGGGATTGCAGAAGAAAAACATCCCTTCGTTCTACTGAATCTTTGATTTCAAGTGAAATTTCGCCATCGGGAAAATGTAAAATTTCTCGATCGCTTAAAGAACCATTCAAACATGTGACTATTTCTTTTGCTAAGGGGAGATGCGAAGAGCCTGAAAAAAATAAAGGATAAGGCATAATCGATGACTATTGTAAATACTTTAAAAACCAATTGCTGGCGAGTTCAGCGACTTGTTCTAATGCCCCGGCTTCTTCGAATAAATGAGTCGCGTTTGGAACAATTTCCATTTTTTTTGTCACGGTCAACAAATCAAACGCTTCATGATTGAGCTCAATCACCCCTGAGTCTGCACCCCCAACTATCAAGAGGGTGGGTGCCTTTACTTGTTGAAGGTAATGGCTTGCAAGGTCGGGTCTACCTCCTCTAGAGACGACAGCTTGGACATATTTTTCCAATTTAGCTGCGGCAATCATTGCTGCAGCTGCGCCGGTACTCGATCCGAAATATCCAATTTTTAATGCATGGGTCCTTTTGTCTTGAAGGAGCCACTGTGTCATTTCTTTGAGTCGCTTGGCAAGCAGTTCGATATCAAAGCGAAGTTCACGTGTGACGAGATCGATTTTTTCCTCTTCGGATGTGAGTAAGTCAATCAGTAAAGTTCCCAAATGGGCTTCGCGTAAATGATTTGCTACAAATTGGTTTCTTGGACTATATCGGCTGCTTCCACTGCCGTGGGCAAATAAGACTAACCCCCTTGCTTGAGGGGGAATAATGAGTTCTCCTTCTAAAAGAATATGATCGATAGGGATATAGATCTCTTCCTTAATCTGGGTTTGATTCATCGATTTCCTCCTTGTTTAAGGAGGTCGACAACCTCTTGATCCTCTGTCTGAGGAAAATGGCCATAGAACATCCCTACCCCAAGAAAATCATCTCTCACATTTGGACAGATCACTTTATCCGCTTCATTGGCGAGAAGGGCGAAAGCCTCAGTTGACGATACAGGGGCTGCGACTGTGATTGACAAAGGCTCAAATTGTCTCATCGCTCTTATTGCTGTTAGGAGGGTAGACCCTGTAGCAATTCCATCATCCACAAGGATGATGTGTTTGTTTTTTATCTCCGGTAAAGGAGAATATTGGCGATAGAGGGCTAGCCTTTGGGCTGCTTTATTTTTTTCCTTTTCTATTTCTTGTTTGATATAATTTTGGGAGACGCCGAGCATGTTTATAATTGATTGATTGAAAACACCTTCCCCATTTTCCATAATCGAGCCTAAAGCCAGCTCGGGATTTCTAGGTGCCCCGATTTTCCTTGGAACAATGACGTTTAATGGCAAAGAAAGTGCTTTAGCCACCTCATTAGCCACAATGATTCCTCCTCGTGCTAAACCCAAAACAAGAGCATCTTTATCAGTATACAAATGTGGTTCCTTGTGTAGTTCCTTGGCCAAGAGGCGACCAGCCTCTTGCCTGTCATAAAATAACATCAATAGATCCCCCTTTCCTTCGAGGTCATTGCAAAAGATTAGGTGTCATGAGCCTCCGACTTTTGCAATGACCTCCTCATAACCTTCTTCTCTCGGCAGTGTTGCAATTTATATTAATTATTACAATAAAAAATTTAAAAGAAATAAAAGATTTATTGAAAAATTTTGGCAATTAAGGTAAAATTACATGGGAGGAATTTATGTTATTTAACAGTACTATTCAAACAATTGCGGATTATGTCCTATTTGCAGTCTGTCTTTTTATATTAAGTGGGAGCGTGTTCATTTCTTTTAGAACTCGATTCGTGCAATTGAGATGCATTCCCTCTTTATTGAAAATGTTATTTGACTCAATTTTCAAACGAAATCATGATGATTGTCATCATACAATCGCCCCTCATAAAGCTTTATTTACTGCCATGTCGACGACTGTGGGGATTTCAACCATTGTCGCTCCTGTGATTGCTATCTCTTTAGGCGGGCCAGGTGCTTTATTAGGATTTCTTTTGACATCATTTTTAGGAAGTGCTGCCACATATACAGAAGTCAATCTTTGTATCCAATATAGAAAAAAACTGGATAACGGGGTGATTATGGGCGGCCCTATGCAATATCTGAATACCTTGCTTTCTCCCTCTTGTGCAAAATGGTACGCAATTGGATGTTTTATCCTCATGGCAGCATGGTCAAGCGCCCAAGCGAACCAATTAGCTGCGATTTTAAATTCTCCTTTATTGGAAAGCTATCGTTTACCAACTATGGTGTCAGGAGTGTTGATTGCTGTTTTGGTGATTTTAACTTTGATTGGAGGGATTAAACGAATTAGCGAACTCTCTTCAAAGCTTGTCCCTTTAATGTTTGTCCTCTATTTAGGTGCCTGTTTTTGGATTATAGCTATCAATTTTGATAAATTGGGCTCAATTTTTTCTACAATTTTTTCATCTGCTTTTTCCCCGTTTGCATTAACGAGTGGAGCCCTCATTGGAGGTGTTGTGTCGAGTTTGCGCTGGGGGATTTTTAAAGGCATCCAAACCTGTGAAGCAGGATTAGGAACCCAGGCAATTCCCCATTCAATGGCTCAAACCGAGGACCCTGTTTCACAAGGAACACTGGCAATGCTTTCCACTTATACAGCCGGATTTATCGCCTTTCTATCAGGAGTTGTCGCTTTAATGACTGAAACGTGGCTAAACCCGGAGCTTCCCTTGGGAATCAGCATGGTGGCTGCATCCTTTAATATGTACTTCTCCTCTTTTGGTGTTTTTATTGTGATCATTAGTACCTTTCTTTTTGCTTTCGGTACAATCATTGGCAATAGTTATAATGGGAGTCAATGTTTTCATTATTTAACAGAACATAAGAAATATGGCTATTATTTAGCATTGACGGCTATAATGATATTTCTGGGAGCGATATCGGATGTCAAGACAGTTTGGTCCGTCATTGATATCATTTTGGCACTGATCGCTATTTTGCACATGACGGCATTGATTATTCACGCTTATAAGAATCCACATTCAATTCCATTGGATCTTAATCAAGAGGAAGTGGAGCCGGATACTCAATTGCTCAATAGGCCTCTTGCATAAACCAAAATTTTCGGAGAACTTGATGGAAATAAACCATGGAGTTTTTAGATTTTCTTTTTCAGATTTAAAAGAAGAAATAGGTGAAATTGAAGAGAAAAATGAATGCAAATATTCGCATTCCAGAGAAAAATTCAAAACTGTTTTTCTAGATAACGTTAAAAGGTTTGATTTAAAAACAATAGCGGATTCAGAACTCAAAGAAGAAAAAAAGGGATTGGATACACCTAGTACTCATCCTACCGGCCCTTCATTTTTTGTCATCTCTGAGGAAAAAGATGATAATAAAGAATATGATTTAAAGTCTTGTATAAAAAAACCTTCATTAAACGATGAAATCAATGAAGTTTCCTCCCAATCTCCTCAGAAACATCAAGTCAAAAAATTAGAACATCTTTTAAAAGTCAGATTTAATGATGAGAGCTTAATCATGGTTCAAGAAATTCCCACACGTCAAAAGCTCAATGAATGTAAAGTCTGTGATTTATGGTACCATAAAACTGACATTCAAATCTTTGAAAGATGTCATAATAAAAAAGTAAAACAATATAAACGCAGGCATCCGGGCCTTTCTGATCAAGATGTTCTGAAAGAGCTAGGCTATAAAGAATCCCATCTCTATTTTGAAAAACATCCTGAGGAACTGGTTTCCCCAAAAAGAAAAAGATTGATTAGATGTTCGAGCGCCTGGTCATCGTCCTCTTCTTCATCCTCTTCTTCTACATGCACATCACCGGAACCCTCTGATGCAACTACACATCCTATTTTTTTGTAGAGGACTCTACCTTGTCGTGATTAAGATATTCCCTTTTTCATCGACTAGTACAGAATTTTCTGCCTGTGCAACCATTCCATTTATTTTTTCTACTAAAGGGGCATAGCCTGTCACTACACAAGCATTCATCAACTCGGTTAAACCTTCTTTAATTGTTTCTATGGACCATTCTAAATTGCAAAGATCATGCATTGCAAAGGGGAGTCCATTGAAAGTGCGAATTTTTGTCAGTAATTTTCGGGCTAATTCAGACCTTAAAGGATAGGAGGCTGTGAGACAAAAAATTGTGGGTTCTCCTCCTTCAATGATATATCCTGCCCCATCAGTTGCAAAGGGTTCGATAGCAAAAGTCATTCCGGGCTTGATGATTGCGCGCGATTGGGAATCATTGTAATTTGGAATATTTGGTGAAGTATGAATTTTATACTCGCCAAGGCCATGACCCGAAAGGTTTTTAACGGGTTTAAAGCCATACGAAGCAATTGTCCCCTCTATAATTTTCCCGATCTCTGCAACAGGTTGACCGACATGTAGGGATTGTTCTGCCTTAAGCAATGCATGTTCCGCTGCATCGATGAGAGGCTGATTTTTGCCGGATAAATCAACAGTGACTGCACAATCGCCAATTGCTCCCTGATAGCAAACACCAATATCTAATTTAATGAGTTCATTAGAAAATTGGATATCTTCTTCCGGCATCGGAAGATAGTGCGCCGCAACATGATTCAAAGCCATTTGAGGGGGAAAGGCAGGAATAGCCCCTAACTGTTCGATTTTTTGGTTAATCTTTGACATAATTTCACAATAGGAAGCCCCTTTTTTTATAAGAGATTTTCCATAGCTTCTCACTTCTTTTGCGAAGGCACCTGCTTTAATAAAATTTTGCTTATATTTGTTATTCATAATTTAAATGTCTTATCTTGTGTTTAATTTTAAAGTCATTTATTAAAAGATCAAAAAGGAGTCAACCATGCAAAATCAATCCTTTACCATAGGCGGAGCTATAAGAGAAGGATGGGAATTGACCAAAATGAATCTTGGTTTTTTGCTTGTGTACCAAGTCATTCTCTATTTTTTGATGTGGTTGTTTAATGGCTCTTCTCATACTGGTTTTCAGTTTTCAATCATCCAATTGATCGGTTGGATCATTATTGCTTTGGGTAAAATGGGATTTTACAACTCTGCTCTTTTACTGACAAAGGGATTAAAACCAAGTTTTGATCAATTTTATAAAAATTGGCGGTTATTTCTCTCTTGGATGATTGCAAGTTTTATTTTTGGAATTTTATTTGTCATTGGCTTTATTCTACTCATCTTCCCTGGATTTTATGTCGCCACAGTCTTTGGTTTTTATCCTTACTTTATTTTAGATAAAGGTTTAGGGCCGATCGAAGCCCTAAAGGAATCTGCTCAAGCGACTAAGGGAGTCCGTCTCGATGTCTTTCTTTTATTCCTCACTTGTATTGGACTGCTCATTTTAGGTCTTCTCTTTTTTGGGATTGGTTTATTATTTACTGCTCCTGTAACGGTCATTGCAGTGGCGGTCGTTTATCGCAAACTCACCGGCCAAGAAAAAACTTCCATTCAGCCTGATGAAATTATGGAATAGACGCTTTGTTTGCAAAAAAAGTTATAATTCTGTATACTAAAAAGTATGCAGACAGGTAAATTTTATGGCATCCACAGTTAGAATCTCTTCGCAGAGCGATGAAATTATCGATGAATTAGTTGCACAGACAGGAAAATCTAAAATTATCATCATCGAGGAAGCTCTAGAAAATTATCGTTTTAAAGAAAGAATGCGATTACTCGGGGAACAATACGAAAAATTAAGATCCAATAATAAGGCTTGGCAGCAAGCTTGCACGGAACAAGAAGAACTCGATGGGACCTTAGGTGATGGCCTTGAAGACTTCTAATACCCCATCTCAGAGTGAAGTTTGGTTATTTGATCCAGATCCAATCAAGGGTAATGAAATTGGAAAAAAAATTAGACCATGTCTTATTATTTCAAATAATCATTGGAATAAAATCCGTTCTGGTTTGGTCATTATTATCCCTCTCACAAGTGTTGATAAAGGCATTTCAACGCATATAAAAATCGAACCTCCTGAAGGGGGGATTTCCTTGCTTAGTTTCGCTATGTGTGAACAAATAAGATCTATTAGCAAGGAAAGGCTTGTTAAGAGAATTGGAAAAATTAAGGATCACACCATTCTTGAAAAAGCTCACGAGTGGATTTTAGATTTAATAAGGTTAGATTAAGTTACTTATGCCACAAGATATGATGTTCCTCCAAGGGAACATCTACTTCTGGAAAATAAGGGACGATACGCACCGTATAATCGCTTTCCGGGCGATTGGCTGGAATCAATATATTATAAATATAAAAATTGGCTTCCCCGGAATATTGGCGCACGAGCTGCATTTCTTGAATAAATAGTTTTCCGCTTTGATTGGCATTGGCAAATACTTGTAAGCGGACATAGTCGGGATCTAGTCCATTGAGATACACTTGCACTTCCACTTCAAAGCGATCTCCCTTTTTGTTAAATTTCACTTCTTGGATACGCAATTTCTGCCAATTTTGGGCAAGAGATTGTTTCCAATTCAAAATTGAATGACCTCGAATTCCATTTTCTGCCGCTCTTTCGTAAAATTTCCTAGATGCAGGTAAGTAATAGTTTTCTAGATAATCTCGGACTGCTCGATTTGCCGAAAATCTCGGAGCTAATCGGCTAATGCTCATTCTTATTTTTGAGATCCATTCAGGAGGTACCCCCTCCTTATCTCTTCGATAAAACGTCGGTATAATCTCTTGCTCGAGAATTTGGTAAAGATCATTCGCTTCTATTGCATCCCAAAGAGGATCTTCGCCATGTTCTTTTCCATCTCCAATTGCCCAACCCACCTCAGGTGTATAGGCTTCAGCCCACCAACCATCTAATTCAGAAACGTTGAGGCCGCCGTTGATTAAAACTTTCATTCCGCTTGTCCCACAAGCTTCCCAGGGGCGCCTTGGGGTATTAATCCAAACATCCACCCCTTGGACGAGTTTTTCTGTAAGGAACATGTCATAGTCTGCGAGAAACATCACACGGGATCGCAGTTCAGGCTTGCTATGAATATAGTGAATCCATTGTTGAATTAAAGCTTGGCCCGGTTTATCAGCAGGATGTGCTTTGCCGGCAATGACTAATTGGACAGGATAGCGGGGGTTGGTTAAAATCCGGGTGAGCCTTTCTGGATCTTGGAGTAACATATTCGGTCGTTTATAAGTGGCGAACCGGCGGGCAAAACCAAGTGTGAGTGTGTGCTCATCAAAAAAATGGGTGGATTGTTGAATCTCTTCTAAAGGGGCTCCACGACTAGAAAGTTGTTTTGCAAGTCTTGCTCGAGCGAATTGAATGAGGCTTTTTCGCGAATCTGTGCGCATACTCCATAATTTTGAGTTTGATATCTTATTTAGATCTTTTTCATCAAAATTAACAATCCAATTCCATCGATCTTTTCCATAAAGCTCTGTCCAAATGGCATCGGCAGAAGGAGAATCCCAGCTCGGCATATGAACCCCATTTGTCACATAACCAATCGGCACTTCTTCTTCCGGCCAGCGAGGAAAAAGAGGGTTAAAAATTTTTTTACTCACTTGCCCATGCAAACGGCTGACGCCATTGGCATAACCGCTTCCCCGAATCGCTAAATATGCCATGTTAAAACATTCGCTTAAGTCGTTCGGATTTTCTTTGCCTAAAGCCAAAAAGTCTTGCATTGTGATGCCAAGATCATGGCAATAACGGCTGAGATATTTTTCAATTAAATCTGGAGAAAAGCGGTCAAAACCGGCCGGGACAGCAGTGTGTGTCGTAAATAAGTTTCCAATCCGTGTAACAGCGAGGGCTGCTTGAAAAGAAGTTCCATTCTCACGCATAAAACATTTCGCTCTTTCCAAAATGGCGAAGGCTGCATGTCCCTCATTCAGATGGCATACTTCCGGTTTAATTCCCAATTCATTCAATAATCTCCAACCACCTATTCCTAAGAGCAATTCTTGCTGTAATCTAAGTTCTTGCCCCCCTCCATAAAGCTCGCTTGTAATCGCTCGATAGGTAGGAACGTTTGCGGGGTCATTGCTATCTAAAAGTAAAAGAGTGTTTTTCCCAACTTTTGCTTGCCAAGTTCTGACCCATAAAGACCATCCGGGAAATTGAAACTCTAAACGCAACCACTCCCCATTTTTTCTGCGTAATGGTGTAATGGGAAGTTGTCCGGGGTCATTATAGGGGTAAAGAGCTTGTTGAGCTCCATTTGCGTCAATCAGTTGTCGAAAATAGCCTTGTTGGTATAAAAGACCTATTGCAACAACAGGTAGACCCAAGCTGCTTGCAGCTTTGAGTTGATCTCCTGCGACATTCCCTAAACCGCCGGAATAAATGGGCAGTGCTTCACTCAGCATAAATTCCATGCTAAAGTAGGCAATCTTATTCAAAGAACTTTTTGGATAATTTTTCTGAAACCAACTCTCCGATTTTTCTTGTTGCTCTTTAATCTTTACAAAATCATCCACAACTTGTTTAAATTGAGGATCTTTTAAAGATTTTTCCAATTTTTCCAATGAAACAGTTTGCAAAACCACCCAAGGATTTCGAGTCATATCCCATAATGTAGGATCTAATTGATGCCAAATCGTATCCGCTGTATGACTCCATGACCAACGCATATCCAATGCTAAATCCTTTAATAGGGCAAATCCTGGCAAGTTTTCTCTTTCTAAGAAAAGAGACATTTCATTTTGCTTAACCATTTTTCCTCAATAGTTGATCGATGCTTTCTTTAGCTTGTCTGTAGATAGTTTGCATCTCTTCTTTCCCTTTAAAAGATTCGACATAAATCCGATAGATATCTTCAGTCCCCGAAGGACGAGCGACAAACCATCCTGTTTTTGCCACCACTTTTATTCCACCTATCGATTGATGATTCCCTGGTGCTTTGTTAAAAATGGCTTCAATTTTTTCTCCAGCTAATTCTGTTAATTTTATTTCTTCCGGGTTCAAGTTTTTAATGATATTTCGTTCCTTTTCATTTGCTACGTGCTCGAAGCGCTCAAAATAGGAATGGCCAAATTTTTGAGTGAGTTGTTGGTAGATTTGGCCAGGATCGCATCCCATCTTTGCAGTCATTTCAGCAGCGAGGAGAGAAGCGGTAATCCCATCCTTATCCGTCGTCCATACTTCTCCATTTTTGCGTGCAAAAGATGCCCCGGCACTTTCTTCTCCTACAAAAGCGAGCGAGCTATCGAGCAATCCATCGACAAACCATTTAAAACCGACCGGCACTTCATAGACTCTTCTGCCTAGCTCTTTGCTCACAAAATCGATCATTTTGCTACTCACCAGTGTTTTTCCAATTGCTGCTTGCTGTTTCCATTCCGGACGATGTTGAAAGAGAAAATAAATTGCAGCTGAAAGATAGTGATTTGGGGGAAGAAGCCCGGCGCTTTGCGTGACAATTCCATGGCGGTCATGGTCTGTATCACAGGCAAACGCCACCTGATATTTATCTTTTAATTGAATTAAATTTTTCATTGCGAATGGAGAGGAGGGATCCATTCTGATTTTGCCATCCCAATCGACAGTCATAAAACTAAAGGTGGGGTCAATGATATCGTTGACTATCGTCAAATTCAGACCGTAAAGATCAGCAATGGGTTTCCAATAGTGAACGCCGGCCCCGCCGAGTGGATCGACTGCAAACTTTATTTTAGATTCGCGGATGATTGGCATATCGATGACATTCCCAAGATCAGTAATGTATGCCTGAAGATAATGATGGCGATGGGTGGTAGAGGCGTGCAGAGCTTTTTCATAGGAAATTCTTTTTACACCTAACATATTGGCTGCAATGTAATGATTTGCTTTGTCTTCGATCCATTGAGTCACTAATGGATCAGCCGGGCCGCCAGTGGGTGGATTATACTTTATTCCCCCCTCAGGCGGTGGATTATGGGAGGGGGTAACTACAATTCCGTCTGAGAAATTCTTTTTTCTAAGTTTATTGTAAGTCAAAATAGCATGCGAGATCACAGGGGTGGGTGTGTATTCATCGCCTTCTGCAAGCATCACATCCACTTGATTGGCAGCTAATACCTCCAATGCACTCGCGTAGGCCGGAAAGGAAAGGGGATGGGTGTCGATGCCTAAAAATAAAGGTCCATTGATAGGCTGCTCTTTTCTATAATCGCAAATTGCTTGAGTAATTGCTAGAATATGCATTTCATTGAAGCTTCGATCTAAAGAGGATCCTCGATGTCCCGATGTGCCAAATTTCACCTTTTGTTCTGAAAAGTGAACGTCTGGTTTCTCAACATAATAAGCTGTAATTAATTGGGGTATATTGACAAGGAGTGAACGAGGCGTCTGTTTTCCGGCTAGCGGATGAATTTTTTCCATTTTTTATCCCATCTTTTCTCAAAATATAACGCCAATAACAGAAACATACAAATAATAATTTGACTATTTTTGTCAATTTTCTTAGATTTCCAAACAAGTTAAGACGAACTTGTCGCCATTTTTAAGGCTGCAAGTCTTGTTTTAAAAAAATTATATGGAGGTTTTATGAAAAAATTTATGTTAGCTTTAGGCGTTATTTTATCAACTTTGGCAGTTTCAGCTAATGCAGCCCATCACAAACATTCTAGTTCACATTCTAGTTCACATTCTCATGAATGTAAAAAAGCAATTCCTTTAAATACACAAATTATTGCAAATGATCTACAAAACATTTTTTCAACGATTTTTGGTGTTTATAACATCAATGCTGGCTTGAAAGCTGATGCAAATACTTTAACAACGCCTGCTTTAGCGGCGGCTTTGATTGCTGGGCAAACTAATCTGTTTACCCTCGCTCTGCAAAATCTAACAAATACAGATCTTCCTCTTTTAGGGAACTTTGTAACGACATCGATTACAGCTGATTTTACAGCTTTATATGCTGCAGCTATAGCTTACGATCTAGCTGAAAGAACAGGTGGCGATAGCACAACACCTTATTTGGCTTTGCAAGCAGCAGCAGCTCGTTTAGCGGCTGATTTTAGTGCAATCTGCCATTCTGCGGATTATTCAACACAATTTGGCAATATTGCTACATTGTTAGCCCAAGCAGCTCAAGCTTCATTAGGGATTTTAGCTGGTAGCACAACATTTGCCGGTCAAGCTGCTGCTTATGATGCAGCGATCATCAGCATCAATCTAGCTGCTGAACAAATCGCTGTTGACCTAGTCAGCTGCCTTTGCTCATAATCGAGCTTTTTAATGACAAAGGGTTTAAAAACCCTTTGTCTCTACCCATTTAGCCATAACAAATTGTTAATAAAAAATCAGTTAAAAGGAGTGAAGGATGTATTGCCGATTATCCCTTTTTATTTGTTGCCTATTGAGCATGATCACATGCAATCTTTTTGCAGAGTGTCCATGCAAAAAAAAGAAAACAGAAGAGGTTAAAGAGCCTCAACTTTTTCTAGTATTTGCAGGGGGATGTAGCTGCGAAGGTGAGGCAGGTGATGATGAATTGCCTGATTGTTGTGATGAAGAAGATGGCTACATTTCTTAAAGAAGGGACAATAAGTCCCTCTTTTCAAAAAAAATTTAAATCTTTCTTGCATGAATCGCCCCTTTTTGTTATCTCTTCTTGTTTTTGTATTTTACAAATGAGAAGAGATCATGCGCTATTCAAAATTTTTTTCTGTGTTAATCTTAAGTTTTACGACAACGTGTGTGTATGGTCTTGACGACCAACCTGATTGCGTGAACCCAAGTCCTGAATGTCCTGAGCCAAGCCTGTGTGAGCAAAATTCATGCTGCAATCCTTGTTCAGATCCTCTGTATGACGATTATACATGGTACTTGACAACACCTGATACAGATTATGAATTTGCTCGCCGAAACAACCTTTGGGGAATTTTCCTACCGGAAGGGCCACCGGCATTCCGACCCTTTATTACGGATATCCGCCAGGTGAACTTTGGTATTGGTTGGCGCTTTGATGATAAGGCTCTAGGGAAAAATTTAGTGCCCGTTTCTTTTGGAAATACATTTCCTATTTTTCGATGGATTGATGTTTGGAAGCTAAGAGGGGATTTACAGCTTGAGATCGAGGGGGCTGTTTGGGCTATTTTCGAACCTTTTCATGAATCGGCACCTCTGATTGATGCTGACTATTATGTGGGCTTTCCGCTCACTTATTTATTTGGCGATTGGGCATTTCGCATTCGCGGTTATCACATTTCTACCCATATTGGCGATGAGTATTTATTAGACCATCCCCACTTTGATAGACGCAATCCAAGTATAGAGGCATTCGATGCGTATTTTTCATATCAATTTTCCAAAGATATTCGTCTATACGGTGGTCTGGGATGGGTTGCTTGCCAAGATGATTCTTTTAGAGTCGGCCCTTTTTATGCGCAATTAGGGACAGAAATTCGACTCTTTCAGCTAGGCTATCGCGATTATTGCAACAGGCTTTATGGCGTTCCATTTCTTGCGATAGATTTTTATTATCAAAATCATTTTAAGCACCATGTTAATTCAAATTATGCCATTGGTTATGAGTGGGGGAAAATATCAGGGATTAGACGTAAATTTAGAGTTTTTATTGAATACCATGACGGATATGAAGTTGAAGGGCAATTCTGCAAAGAACCCACCCATTATTTATGTGTTAGGGGAACTTACGGATTTTAAAAGGCCATTGCAATAGTTGAGAGGAGCCCTTCCAGCTGAAAGCTGGAAAAAAAAAGGTGCGTAGTCAGGGCATCCCGCCCTGATTTTTGCCTGCGACCGGGCCGGGGGTACTATCAAGGAGGCAGGTCGAGACGACCTGATTACGCACTGAGCTTACGCACTGAGCTCGGAAATTTTTCAGCTTTCAACATATGATAGTTTAAAAGTGAAATCATTATCCGAAAAAGACTTTATTCAAAATCGCCGGTCGCTTGTCAATTTCCCTTTTTTATTTTTGATTTGCTTACTTGCTGTTAGTTTTTCCCTTATTTTTAGTTCCTCCTCTTGGTTTGAAAAGTTTTTACAGAATGAAAAGAAAAATAGCCCTTTTCTTGAAGTGACGAACCGAGATTTCTCCCTTTTTTTATGGCAATTTCCATCTTTCATGCGGATAAACTTTAAAAAAACCGGTTATCTTCCCGGATTTTCTGCAATGGGTGTCAATTTTGATAGTGAAACCGATGGGGATTTTGTCTCAGCACCGCCTGAGATTTTATTTCTCTATCATACGTGGCACCGTTTGCTAGATGGTGAATTCATACCAAGAAAAATAGATGCAAAAGAATTTGAAGCTTTTTTAACGCAATTGCCTGAATGGGATCCAATGTATTGGAAGCAAGCGCCTGCAGATTATAGGGAGTTGATTGTCTCAAAAAAATATCTTGCGGTTAACCAATTAGAAAAAGTTCTTCCTTTGAGTGTCCAAAAAGCATTTATTGGATGGAAGAATTATTTTTACGAAGGAGAACACATTAATTCTTTATCGCCAACCTTTTCTGAAGTGAAACATTTTTTAGAAAAACATCCTCATTATGCTAGGAATGAATGGCGCAACATTGACGAGGTGGAAGGACAAAAGATCGCCGGCTTAACGTATCTTTCAAGTTTGGATGAGGGGATAGAGAATGTAGATGCCCCAATTCCAAAAGAACAAATGGCCCCTTTTCTAAAAGTGGCCATTTTCAATAGACTTCTTTCAAAACTGCAATCCCATGCCACTGCCCGCCCTTTTCCCGGTTAAATAGACCTCTTGCATAATTCGCTTTGATTGCAATTTCATTATTCCTTTTGAATGACAAAACCATCTTCGTAGATAGGGCCATCCTTTCCGATTTTTAAATTTCCTTGGAAATAGTCGCGATATACTTTTAAGCCTTGCTCCGCATTTTGAATGCAATAAAAACAATTGGTGACCCATTCCGATCCTTTTATTGTCCCGGTTCGCAAATTGCATTTAAATTTACTGGTGATTTTTTCTTTCCAATAATCCACTTCACCAAATAGCAAGATAGGGGTAATATTGACAGATCCAACTTTGCGTCTGACTTCTTCCAGAGAATATTCAAAATCTGTTCCTATCCCCCCTGGAAGGAAGATGGGGAAATCTAAATTGAATTCCGCTTGTCTTTCTACAAGTTTATCCAACCGATAAGTCATTTTTGCTTCAATGTAGGGATTTTGAATTTGTTCATTGATCACAGGATCCCCTTCTTTAGCTCTAAAATCAACCATATTTGCACAGGATAGAATATTTAACTCTTTTGCAACTTGATTGCCAATTTCCATAGCTCCTGGACCCCCGCCCGTGACTAATGCTAGGGGGGTTTGCTTTGACAAAAAAGGGTGTGACATTTCCGGACGCATTGCCAATACGCCGCTCATTAACCTAAGAATCTCTTCTTTAAATTGACCTGATGTCAAATTAGAACCATAGATTCCAAAAACTGTCGATTTGATAAAAGTTTCCACACTATGCAAAGGCACAAACATCCCATAATCTCTTTCTGGCTTTTGGGTATAGAGAAGAATTTCGCCGCTTGTCTTATCCACCCAATAAGTGGGAATGCCAAATTTTTCAAGATCATGCAAAATATAGCGATCTTCTGCTGAGAAAAAATTGATATTGCTAAAAGAAGGATATAAAAAATAGATTCCTTTTAGGCATCTTTGAACGAGATCGCTTAATAGGAGTCTTTTCATTAAAGGGGAGGGGAAATAGCGGCAAAGAAGAATGCCTTGGCTAGTAATTAGCCCATTTTCTATGGATTTCAAAAAAGGATAAGAGGGTTGCTGTTCAATATAACGCTCAACCATTAGCGCTTGTCTTGTGCTATGCAAAGCCCCTGGAAATTCGTGCAAACGGGGGGCTCTTGTTATCCAATCGTCTGCTTTCAGATTTAAAATCTGCTTCTCTTTAACGATATAGACCGCGGCGTGTAGATCTAAAGGCTTAGGGGCTGTTTCAAAGGCATTGAATAAAACTTGTTTGTCCTCAAGACAGGTCTGGAGTTGATCTCTATCGGAAAAAAATACATATTCCCTATATGCCTCCAATGTGTAGAATTCTAGGGGAATATCTGTGATTTCCCTTTTACTTTGACCAAAGAGTTCGTAAATATCTCCTGATGCAAAGGTATCAGGTTGTAAGATAGATGCGGTGGTATGTTGATAGCCCGGAGAAAGAAGATGGCCTACAACCTTTGCAAAGACTGTTCGAATATGGAGAGGTAACGTGCGGGCGAGTAAGATTTCTCCCTCGACGACATTTCTAGGCAGAAGGGGTTTCCAGTTTTGATGAAGCCTAAGGGCATCTCTCATTCTTGTTTTTGTCAACAGAGCTTTTGCTAAAGTAGGAAGAAATCCATAGATAGAGGAATCATATTCAACATGACCATTTTGCAATGTTAAGTAAGCGACTGTCCTTCCATCAATTTTATCTAGAATAAGATCATTGCTTCCTTGAAGGCCGCCGAGTGAGAGTAGGGGTTTTCCCCAGCGATCGGACCTTCCAAACATACGGGAAATGTAATCCGGGTTGCGAACGCGCCTCCGTTCATCTGCAGCAAAAAGCCTCCCTATAGAAGATCCAACTTGAATGAGTTTAAGCATTTCAATTCCAATCGATCCAAATGCCGTGAGCCGCACTTTGATTTGAGCGCATAAGTTTTTTTGATCTAATTCATATTCTTCACCAATGCCATTGATACCCACTTGCGCGAGAGTACTCTTGATATTAAAAAAAATTAATTGCTTGTCGATTTCAAATCCGACAAATTTCGGGGAAATATTTTCAATAAATACGGTGGCTTGAGAATGTCTCTCATCAATAGATTGAAGGTTAGTGATCGAACCATCAGGCGTTGCTAAATCGTATTGTTCAGTGATTAAAAAATCGTCCATTTTTTACCTTTTAAGTTATAACAGATTCTGCCATAATCGTATTTTTCTATCTCTTTTTTATTTTTATTTTATGCATAAGATCGATCGCAGTTGCGGCACTCACGATGGGACTTTTCATGCTGATGAAGTCACTGCTTGCGCCCTCCTCATGCTTTTTAATTTTATTGATGAAGATAAAATCATCAGAACCCGAGATCCTAAGCGACTGGCACAATGTGAATACATTTGCGATGTTGGAGGAATGTATGATCCCGCACAAAAATTATTCGACCATCATCAGATCGAATATGGAGGATTGCTTGGGAGTGCAGGGATGGTCTTGCAATTCCTTAAAGATAGTGCCATTTTAAATACCAAAATCTATGATTTTTTTAATCAATCCCTTGTGATGGGAGTTGATGCCCATGATAATGGGAGGGACCCTCTTATTCCGGGTTATTGCACGTTTTCCCATACTATTTCTAATTTCAATCCCATCAGACAAGATTGCACAGAGGCTGAGCAGAACCAAGCGTTTCATCAAGCCCTCCGCTTTACCTCTGATCATTTGCGCCGTTTATTAGAGCGATTTAAATATACAGCATCGTGTAGAGAAATTGTGGCTGATTGTATGGCTAAATCTAAAGATTGTCTCATTTTTGACGAAAATTTGCCCTGGTTAGAAAGTTTTTTTGATTTAAATGGAATTTCGCATCCAGCTCAATTTGTGATCATGCCTGCGGGAAATCATTGGAAGCTTAGGGGCATTCCACCCACATATGAAGATCGAATGAAGGTGCGTTTGTCGCAACCAAAGCAATGGGCCGGGTTGCATGACGATGACTTAAAAAAAGTATCAGGGATTCCAGGGGCCATTTTTTGCCATAAAGGGCGGTTTATTTCTGTTTGGGAAACAAGAGAAGATGCATTAAAGGCATTAGAATATACCTTAAAACATTCTGAAGGATAAAGAGGTCTAGCAAATGTCAACAATTTTTGGAAAAATTATTAAGGGTGAGCTCCCTGCTGAAAAGGTGTTTGAAAATGAAAGAATTGTAGCGATAAAAGATATTTATCCTGTTGCTCCTGTGCATCTTTTAATTATGCCAAAAAAAGAAATTCCAAATTTGCAGTCTGTCTCCCCGGAAGATTACCCCCTTATAATGGAGATTTTGGATGTTGCAAAAAAATTAGCTAAAGAATTTAACATTCAGGATGGGTATCGCCTTCTAACTAACAATGGACATGATGCCGGCCAAGAAATTTTTCATTTGCATTTTCATTTAATCGGCGGCGAGGAACTCGGCCCCATTGGTTAATGGTCTTTCAAAAGAGGTCTATGTTCACATTACACCCTTCTCAATGCGTTCTTTTATTGGTTGACTTGCAAGATAAGCTATTTCCTCTCATTAGCCAAAATGAACGCCTTTTAGAATCTGTGAAAAAGATCATCAGAGGATTTAGGATTCTGGATATTCCCATCGTTGTTTCGGAACAATATCCAAAAGGGTTGGGTAATACTTTAATGCAAATCACCTCGCTTTTGGGCGAATCTTATCATCCTTGGATTAAAACGACTTTTTCTTGCATGGATGATCCTAAATTTTGCAATGATCACCTCACTCTTCCTCGCAAGCAATGGTTAGTGATGGGTATCGAAGCTCATATTTGTGTTTTACAAACAGTCCAAGGATTGTGCAAGGCAGGCAAGGAAGTGGCCGTGATTCAAGATGGCATCGGTTCGAGATCAGAAGAAAATTTTAAAATCGCAATAGAAGAAATGAAAATGATGGGAGCCAGAATCACATCAAGTGAAACAGTTTTATTTGAATTATTAAAAGACTCAAAACATCCCGAATTTAAATCGATAGCCCATTTGATTAAAGGTAAGAACTAATGAACAAGCTGTCATTGACGGGCAGCCTATTTGTTTTTCTTATCGTTTATTTATATTGCAATTCATCGGAGGAAGAGCGTTTTGCAAGAAAGATTCAAGCGCATCTGACAATCGAGGATATCAACTCTGCAATTGAAGAATCACAGCAAGCTTTAATCCAGTTTCCTAACTCACAGAAAATTTTTTCGGGATATATTGAAGCCTTAGCAAGACGTGGCGACGAAAAAGAGCTGATTAAAATTTGGGATCAGTATCTTCTGCTATTTCCCGATCAAATGAAGAATAGGGAACTCATAGAAAAAATGGCATGGGGGATATTGAATAAAGCTTCAAAGTCATCTTCCATCATCATGCGGGAAATGTCTCTTTTAGCTGCCTTTTTTTGTCAAGATATGAAGGGAATTCATTTATTGTTACAGGGGCTTGGTGATTCTAACTATGCCATTCGCGGGACTGCAGTCAAACTGGCAGCTCATTTCAAAGATCAAGCGTTGATCGATCAGGTTAAAATTCTTTTTTATAAGGAAAATAACTGGTCTGTCAGAAAGGAAATCATTTCAGCTATTGGTAAAATGAAAATTGTTGATTTGAAAGATCAACTTAAAGCCATTATTGCTAATGATGAGAGTTTAGCGGCTGAAAAGGCATTAGCCATTGCCTCGCTTTTAGAATTGCTTGATACAATTGAAAAAAGTGAATTGGAAAAATTAAAAGGTTGCAATCGATCGGGATTAAGACAGCTTGCTTGCAAAGCGATTTCCTATTTTAGTTTAAATGGCCACCTAGATATCCTCATAGAATTGACTCAAGATGCTCATCCCGATGTTCGGATGGAAGCGCTACAAGCGATAGGTAAACTTCGACCAAAAGGGTTAGATGATAAGATTGTCACCATAGCAAAGAAGGGAATTTGCGATAGCAATAGTTCTGCGGCCCTCACGGCTGCTTGGCTATTGTGTCTTTATTCCCCTTTGGAGGGGCAAAAAGAAATTCAATACTATCTGCAAGACAATAGGAGAGAGGTCCAACTATTCGCCGCCGCAGTATTAAAAGCGACAGGGCACTATGGAATAGAATTGATGCTCAACCAGGTATATAGCCACAAAGATCCCTATGTGAGACTGAATCTCGCCATCGGACTGATTGGACAAAGAGTGCTTGTTCCATTTGCTACTGAAACAATTCAGAAGATTTTATTAACCGAAAAAGAAGCTTGGAGAAAAGAAACTTTTGGAATTTTTAATTTTATCACCAATAAACCGGTTCCTTTAGAAGATGGGATGAATTCACATGAAATAGAAAATCAATTATTGAGAATAGAATTATTAAATGTATTGGGTATTGTTAAAGCACAAGGAATTGATCAAACTCTACGAGATTATCTATCAGAAAAAAAATGGGAAATTTCAGCGTCGGCTGCCATCCTCCTCTTAACTGAAGGGGATGAACATGCAATAGAAAAAGTCCAAGAGATGTTAGGGGAAACTCAACTAATAGTTAGACTTCATGCAGCTTTAATCCTTTCATTATGGAGCCGGGACGAAGTGCCTCTCCAAACTTTAGAAGAAGGCTATCAGAAGAGCGATTGGGAAATGAAAGTAAAAATACTCGAAGGAATGGGCCGCATCGGATCATCCCATTCAATCCCTTTTCTCACTCATGCACTCAAGGAACCTTCGCAAACATTGCGTTTGATCGCCGCGATGGCACTCATACAAACCCTAAATCACTGACAAAATATGCATCAGGACATCCCCAATAAAATAAAAACTGTCCAACGACAACTCATCGGTGAAGAATTGGACGGATGGTTGTTATATGATTATCGGCGATCCAATTCCCTCGCTTGGAAATTTTTAGAAATACCAAATGAAACAATGGCAACACGCCGATTTTTCTATTGGATTCCACAAAAAGGCGAACCGATAAAAATTGTTTCCGCTATTGAATCTTTTCTTTTGGACCATCTTCCCGGGGTGAAGTGGGTGTATAAAAGTTGGCAAGATCTGGAAAGACACCTTTTTTTCATTCTCATCGAAAACCGCAAAATAGCCATGGAATATTCTCATCAGAACGCTTTGCCTAATATTTCAAAGGTGGATGCAGGCACCATTGAATTAATCAGAAGGGGAGGGGGGGAAGTGTTTAGCTCTGCAAATTTGTTGCAACGATACACGAGTGTCTTGAGTGATGCACAATTAGAAAGTCACTTGTTTGCATCAAAAGTGCTTGAAGAAACTGTTGATATGACTTGGGGGTATATTGAAAATTCACTAAGAAATCGTATTTCTATTGATGAGTATCAAGTCCAGCAATTTATGTTGAAAAATATTCAAGATAGGGGATGTATAACAGCAGATTGGCCAACATGCGCTGTCAACGCGCATTCAGCTGACCCTCATTATCATCCAACACAAGAAACGGCTCATCCCATCGTCATTGGTGATTTTATTTTATTGGATGTGTGGTGCAAGCAAAAGATTCCGGGAGCGGTCTATGCCGATATCACGCGGGTTGGGATAGCATGCAGGACTCCTTCAGAAAGGCATACTGAAATTTTCAACATCGTTAAAGGGGCAAGAGATCTTGCGACTGCTTTTATAGAAGAGCGTTTTCTAAAACATTTTCCAATTTGCGGATGGGAAGTCGATCAAGTGTGTAGAACGTATATTCAAGATAAGGGATTTGGTGAAAGATTCATCCATCGAACCGGCCATAATATTGGTGAAGAAGTCCATGGGCCGGGGGCGAATTTAGATAATTTAGAAACTCACGATGACCGCTTCCTATTGACCGGAACTCTTTTTTCAATAGAGCCCGGAATCTATCTGCCCGGTGAATTTGGAGTGCGACTTGAATACGATGTCTACTTAAGTCCAAAGGGAGTCGTTCAAATCACCGGAGGAATACAAAAAGAGCTTGTGTGTTTTAAGTTTTTAGAGCTTTGAAATGAGAATTTCTCTTTTTTTCAATTCCTGAATCAATTGATTGGAGTCAACGAAGACAATGCCATCCATTCCCACGTCTTTCGCCGCTTCGACATTATTTATGCGATTATCGATAAAAAGGACAGATTGGGGGGGGACATGAAGTTTACTTAGTAAGATTTCATACGCTTGAGGGTCAGGTTTACGAATCCCTATATCGCAAGAAAGCTGAACAGGGGAGAATAACTGATAATAGCCAAGTTGTTTTTTAATCGCTGCTTGACTGCTCCGCACGTTAGATAAAAGAGCTGTTTGGTAGCCTTGATGTTGGAGTTGTTTTACCAAAGAAATCATTCCGGGAATTTCTTTTATGGCTGCTAATTTTGCCGCTATTAATCGATCAAACCATTGATTTGGAAGATGGATTTTATTTTCTTTTGTCCAGATTTTCCAAAAAAGTTCTTCATCTTTTTCCTTGTCTTCGGAAGTATATTCCTTCAATTGGTCATAGGCTTGGATAGCTTTTTCTTCAGGGATATTCAAAGAAGAAACAAGAAAATGGACTAATTGTTTTTTATCGGTTTTTGCAATCACACTGCCGAAATCAAAAACAACGACCTTAATCGGTTTACGGGTACTCTGAATAGATAAAAAACTCAAAAAGATGATGCAAGCGATTGCTACAAACCATTTCATTTTTTTCTCCTTTTCCATAAACCATCTCTTAAATTTTTATTTTCTTGATAAAGGCAATGTTTGGAATATTTAAAGAAAGGAGGATAATCTATTTTCTAATTAAAATACATTATTTTTTTATTGCTTAAAGTTTATAATAAGGGATAAAAACAGGTTGAATATGTTTAATTTTAGAGTGCGGCGCTCGGTGATTGTTCTTTTTTGGCTGGCGGTTATTGCCATTTTTTTGGTGATCTATTTCTTTGCGCCGTCTTTTTTTCATCACATGCAACAGGTCACTTACCAAAACACCCCTTTTGTAGATACCCCTTTGCATCCTTAGGCTAAGAGCCGGCCTTGCAGGCCTCAAATTTCATTGCTAATCCTAACCCAGGCCTGGCGGCCTGGGCTATAAATAGAGCCGCCCTTCGGGCTAAAAAAAATTAGCCTTTTCCATCTTTAACGGAAGTTCCACTTTTTGATGGTTCGCTTTTTGTATCTTTTTGATTCTAAGCATCTTTGCTATTTGCTTTTAGTGTCTACAAACACAACTGCGCAAATGCAAAATGCTTAGAATCAAAAATCTAA
>JANWJE010000040.1 GCA_025451995.1 Parachlamydiaceae bacterium
ACCCCCCGCGGTGTATACAACCCAACTGTTATATTATAACACAAAACAAGGCCTCTGGGCATCTCCCAACCCCGGGGCTTTGAAGCAGCCCAAAAGTCCAAGATTCAGCTGGAAGGAGTATATATGGAAAAAAAATTAGCCTATCCTCTCAAAGAAGTCATTGAAGTCAAACAAAAACGAGTCGATGACGCTGAAAAGGTTGTCAAAGAAAAAAAAGCCGCATTGGAAACAGAAAAACAAAAACTCGAGCAAAAAGAAAAAGAGCGCGATGTAGTCAAAAAACATAGAAAAGATAAGCTCGACCAACTTCGAAATGAAATGGATACAGGAAGCACCACAGCAAAAATGCAACAAATGAAAGTGTATCTCAAATTAGTGGATGAAAAATTAAAAGTTGAAGAAAAGAAAGTCCATGATCAAAAAGAATTGGTCAAAACGGCTGAAAAAAATTTAGAACTAGCCAAAGCAGACCTGCAGAAAAAACGCGTAGATGTCGATAAATTATTCATGCATCGAAAAGATTGGGAACGAGAAAAAAGAAAAGAATTAGAAATCATTGAAGCGAGAGACCAGGATGAGCTAGGAACAACCATCCATGCGGCTCGCCAACGTAAGGATGTGGGTAATAATAAATTTTACGTTTAGGCTGCATCAAAGCCCCGGGGTTGAATGATCGTAAGTGGATCCATATTGATAAATATTAACCCATCTACGATCATTCAACCGCGGGAGCTTTCACGCAGCCTAAACATAAAATTTATTGTTGCCCACATCCTAAAAATCCTTTTCTAAGGAGAAAAATTATGGTTAATTATATCCCTCCATTTAGAAATCCAAAAGAAGAAGTCGATCGATCGGAAAGAAGACCTACGCAACCTCCCCCTAATGATAGCTTTCGAAAATCCATGGATGACAGGCGACCAAAAAAAGAGGAAACGGAGTTAGCGGCTTCTGGCAAAGAAAAAAATTCCCAATCGGTTTTTGATTTATCGAAATCTGAAAGGACCAAAAAAAAACCGGGTGCCGAGAAAGGAGCGGCAAAAGAATCTTCTCAGAAGCAATCAATCAATGCTGA
Organism: Parachlamydiaceae bacterium; assembly: GCA_025451995.1. GTDB lineage: Bacteria > Chlamydiota > Chlamydiia > Chlamydiales > Parachlamydiaceae > JANWJE01. The sequence goes on from JANWJE010000040.1 coordinate 1,076, forward strand.
ACCACAACATCCCGATCAAGATTATGAAAGTTTTGAAAATGAAAGAGGCTTTTTCGAAGAGGGGGACATTGAATTAAAGGACCAACCGGCAAAAGATGTAAAACCGATACAAAATAAAGTTGATAAATCTTTGACTGAAAAATCTCCACCACCACTAATGAAAGAGGAAAGCGAATATTCCGAATTAGAAACTCCAACAACTGAAAGTCCATTTCCCCAGCAAAAAGAAGAAACGAATGTCCTTACAAAAGGTATGCCCCTCTTAAAAGAAAAAGAAAACAAACATCCTGCAATGATAAAAAAGGAAGCGCCGGTTTCTCAAGAAATCAATGAAAAAGCTGAAATCCTTCAAGAAGTCATTCCACCAAAGAAAACTCTAGACCCCAAAAAAAGGGCTATAGAAGGCATAAAAGCTGAGATATCTCCAAAAGATTCTAATGAAAGTCCTAAAAAGAAAACAGATCACAAGAAAACACTCCATACAACTGAAAGCAACCTCACAGGTGGCGCTACTCCTCTCAATGCTGTGCAATCAGGCAATGTGCAGACACAAACAATGCCCAAAGATCAAACAGATGCAAAACAAACCATTAATGACTTAGCAAATAAAATTATCGATCGGATACAAGTGCTGCGTCAGGGCGATGAAACCCAAACATCCATTACACTCCGCCAGCCTCCTGTATTAGAGGGAGCAACCATTACATTAACTGCAAGAGACCAAGCTAAAAATGAAATTAATATTTCATTTGCAAATCTTTCGCATGAAGGAAAAGTTTTTTTGGATCAACAATTAAAAGAGAATTCTTTAAGAGAAAAACTGGAAACTAAGGGAATTGTTGTCCATGGCTTAACCACCTCAACACAGATTGAACCCGCCTTTAATATCGACGCCGATCAAACCTCCAAAGATCAAGACCAATCGCGCCAACAACAACAGCAGCAGCAACAACAGCAACAACAAAAAAAACCGCGCCCTTTTGAAGAGGAAGAGGAATAGAGCTGGATCTAAAACGACAATAAAGACATTAATTAACACCTAACAAATGGCTCATCGCGCAAATGAGTGCCAATTCCTCTTTAAAATCTTATGTGCATAGGAACAGAAAAAGGAACAGGATGGGCAGGATCGCAAGCGGCATGATAGACATGATAAAAACTTAAATTATCGAAAAAAACTTAGGTTCTTAGTAAAAATAAAGTATAAAGTGACTTTAACAAACCCTATCATGCCTTATCATGCCGCTTGCGATCCTGCCCATCCTGTTATTTTTTTGAGTTCCTCGGTCTTTTTGTTGTCCTTCTTTTTTGGCTCCCTTCCATTTCCCTTTCCTACAAAAACATCTTTATTGTACATTTTAAACAAGACCGCAAGAAACCGACAGAGTTCAAAGAATCATGACAGAGTCCACTTCCTTTGATTGGATCCCTCAGATCGATCCTGCACTTAAAGATTTAGATACGATTCCACTGACACATGCACCTCCATTTCCTTGGGAGGAATTATCTGCCAACATTGCGCGCACTTTTGGTTGCCAACATGTAGATATCCAAATAGATGAAATCAAATGGCGCGCTAAAATTGAATTATTTGACACCTTTGGTGATATTCTTTTTCCCCTTACAATCACAATTCCCGCCATTAAAGGAGAAGTCTTTTGGTTAATGCCGCATCAGGAAATTTCTATACTCGCCTCTTTGCTGTTAACTGAGGAAAAAGAAATCATTCCCCTTCATGACTCCTCTTTTATCGAAAGTTTTTACCGATTTTTAGCTCTAGAATTTCTTTTTCACTTTTCAAAAATCTCTTATGGGCCAACATTTACTCCTATTTTATCCGATAAAAACAAACTGCCTGAAGAAGATGCCCTCTGTTTAGACATTTCTCTTCACATCGAAAATCACACTTTAAAAGGAAGGTTGGTTGTACCAAACACTTTCCGGAAATCATGGGTTGAACATTTCAGTGAAGTTCAAACGAACGTTTCTGAAGATTTAAAGCATCTGGGTTCAGTGAGGCTGCACGTAGAAGTAGGGAAAACAGAGATGGCGCTATCCGATTGGCAAAACGTTCAATTGGGTGATTTTCTCATTTTAGATCATTGTTCTTTAGATCCCAATAAAATGGAAGGCAGAGTGCTGCTTGTGATGGATGGAAAAGCTAAATTCCGAGCCAAGATAAAAGAACATACCCTTAAAATTCTTGAGACCCCGAATATCCATGAGGTTTAATTAATATGGCTAATAGCGAAGAAGAAAACGATTTAGATGAAGAAGTTCCTGAAGGGGAAGAGGAAGATTTTGACGAAGATTTCTTTCTAGAAGGCGATGAAGATCTATTCTCTGAAGAACATCTTGAAACGGAGGCTCCAACGACTGGTGATTCAGAGCAACCTGAAGAAACGATTGCCCAAGAGCCCGAAGTTGATAAAATGATTCCATCCAATGAAATTCCCTTAAAAATCACGGTGGAAGCCGGTCAAATAGAACTCACTATTGAGGAGTTTTTGAAATTAGAGCCAGGAAATCTTTTAGAAACGCATCTGCATCCCAAGGATGGGGTGAACTTAACAATCAATGGTAAAATTGTGGGAAAGGGCGAGCTGATCCGCATTGGAGACGTCATAGGTGTTAGAGTATTGCAACTCGGTTAAACATGAATTTTCATAAACAGAAAACTCTTCCCTCAGCAAATCATCCACCCGGCAATGAAGTTAAACTTCCGGAGAGAATCGGCCCCTATAAAGTTGAGGGACTCTTAGAAAAAGGGGGCATGAGCTATCTTTACCTAGCGTTGCATCCGGAAACAAAAGAACCGATCACGATTAAAGTCTTATTTCCTGAATTTCTTTCTAATCCGGAAATGGTTCAACGCTTTCTTCGCGAAGCCTCCATCATTGCTATTGCAGACCATCCCAATATCGTTAAGCTCTATGGACAAGGGGAGTGGGAAGGGGGGCTTTATATTGCCATGGAATTCATTCAAGGAATCTCTCTTAGGCAATATCTTCTCCGAAATTTAATTTCATTAAAACATGCATTAGAAATCGTGATGGAAATATCAATGGCTTTATGCCATCTCCATGCGCATGGAATTATCCATCGAGATCTAAAACCTGAAAACATTTTAATTACAGAATCAGGTGGTGTTAAAGTGATCGATTTTGGAATTGCGCAATTATTGACCGATCATCATGAGGATCAAGAAGCAAAAAACCGATTGATCGGCACGCCTATCTACATGAGTCCTGAGCAAAAAAATAATCCCGAGTCAACCTCCTATCCTTCCGATATTTATTCTCTAGGCATTATTACCTATGAATTAGTCCTTGGGAAATTAAGCCATGGACATATTCATCTATCGATTATGCCGCGGGGGCTACAAAAAATTCTCAGTAAAGCTCTCCAACAAAAAGTGGAAGACCGCTATCAAGATATTGTCGATTTTATGACAGACCTCTCTTCTTATCTTCATTCCCCTGCTCTTTTAAAAGAAAACAAAGAATTAGACCCTTTAAGCGATTTGTCTGAAAGCTTGCGCCACGCTCAGCTTTCATTGATCCCGCAGATCCCTCCCTTATGGCCTGCCTGTGAGGTAGGTTTGGGGACATATAAAAGCTTTGGAACCTCAAGCCTCTACTATGATTTTTTCACCCTTCCCAATGATGGATTCGGTGTTATTATTGGGGAACCTTCAATCAAGGGATCGCCCGGCCTTGTTTATTCCTCTGTTTTAAGGGGAATGGTGAGAGCTCTATGTCAAGTGACACAACGCCCTGAGGAAATGGCTGCGGTTTTAAATACCCTTTTACTTAATGACCCCATGAAACAACAATTTTCTTTTAGTTATTTATTTCTCAATCCAAATGAAAATCAATTTCGCTACATTTCTTGTAACTGCGGTCATTTATTATTTAAAAAAGCCTTAAAAAATGAACTTCAACCGATTAATGTACAAAATCCCTCTTTAGGCGCTGCCCCTCACCAGGCATTTATTGAAACTTCACACACTTGGGAGATTGGAGATCGGTTAGTTTTATTCGCCTATTCCGGCCAATCGGACAATCAAAAGCCCTCCATTTTTTCCAATGAATTCATTGAAGAAACCATCAAAGAATCAAACAGTTACACAGCCCAGCAACAAGTGGAAGCCATTTTACGGCGCGCTAAAGTGTCGTTAAGCAGCTGTGTTGATGAACTGTCAGCCGTCTTCGTCAATATTATTAGGAAATAGACCAAATTCTTCGCTTTTTTCTGGAAATAAATGGCGAGTTTAGAATAAAAGTTAAGGTTTATTTGCCAACTCAATATAGAAATAGAATGCTAAAATTTTCACGTCGACATGGGTTTTTGAATGTTTGGTTGATCACAGCAACCTGCCAAGCAAGCTCCCTTCACTCTCAAAATAGAGATGAAACACCCTTTCCACCCTATCAACAAGTGTGGACGATCGATTCTTCTCAAGAGATGAGAGGACAGTCTCAATGGCCAACTCCTGAAGGGCTTTCTGAGGAACAAGTTCATACTATCATCTATCCGGATAGCAATTCTTATTATCAAACACCGGAACCCTATGGCAGCTGGGATGCACAGCAATCAATCAACCCTCAAGATGGACAGTGGCCAACTTATTCCGCGAACAATTGGGAAGATTGGACCCCTCAAATGCAGCAAGAAGAATGGCACCAACCTGAAACTCGCCAAGAACACACACCATTCATTGAAGAAAAAAGAGAAATTGTCGACCTTTCCCTAGGTAGGGGACAAGTCAAACAAATCAAAAAAAAGAATCCGCCTATTTCATCAAGTGAGAGGTTGGAGCGTGCAATTAGCCATCCTGAATCCATCATTGGAAATAAAGAGGAGCCAAACGATTCACCGATTGAAGGTGTAAACGAAATTGCCCAACAAGAATCCCCATCTCCTGAAAAGCCAATTCCAGATATCAATCCAAAAGAACAGCCCCCGATATTACCCCCGGTATTACCCCAGCCACTGCCAACTGAATCTTTGAAAGAGCCTCAAGAAACGATCAAGGAACAAAAGCTTGAGGAAATAAAATCAAATTTCCCTGCAGAAATTAAAGAGACACAGGCACAAAAAAAACAAATCGTCCAAGACGAAAGATCCGTTCAACCACCCGCTCTCGACCCAATACATCTTTTTGATACACAAATCAAAAGAGAGCAACCTGCAGTTCTAAAACCCTCTCCAGCCCCAACCAAAACCCCATCGATTATTACTCCGACAAGCACGGGCCGCGATCCCATCAATCAAATAGAGCATCAAGTCAATAATAAACCTCTGAAAGAAATCTCCATCAATTTCAATAATGTAGCGATGGTAGAGTACATTCGTTTTATCAGCCGTATTTCGAATAAAAATTTTATTTTTGATGATGAAGATTTACAATTTAATGTCACAATTGTTTCTGAAGAACCTACAACCATTGAAAACTTAATGGCTGCGCTCCTTCAAGAACTTCGCATCCGAGATCTCTCCTTAATCGAACAGGGAAATAACATCATCATCCACCGCAATCCAAAAGTTCGATCTCCCGGAAGGATTGTGACCGATGACAATCGTATGATTAGCGCACACGAGTCAGAGTTGGTCACACGTGTCTTTCGTTTGAACACCCTCGACCCTATGAAGGCCAGTGAGATCATTCGCCCCCTTCTATCAGAAGATGCCTTAATTGAAGTGCTGCGAGATACAAACAATTTGATTATCACAGATTTGGTTTCTAATATTAACAAAATCGCTCAACTCATTGGGAATTTAGATGCGCCAAATAGCGGTGTGACCATTGGACAATATGTTGTCCGCAATGCTTTTGTCGATTCCTTGGTCGATCTGGCCAATAAAATCTTACTTCCTATTGCTCAGGGAAATCCTGTCGTACTCGTCCCCCATCCTGTAAGCAATAGCATTTTTATCGTTTCCAACGCCTTTATCGTCGAAAAAGCCCTTGCGATTTTACAAAATCTCGACCTGAATGAAGGCCGAACAAAAATTTTCTCTTTAGAAAACTTGCAACCCTCTTATGACTTATTGAGGCCCTCAAATGCCCCTCAAACAACACAAGAGGGAGGAGCATATAATGCTGAGGGACGGCCTGCCGGAACAGGAGGAGGCCCAGGAGGTGCTGGATACGGGCCGGCCGGAACAGCTAGCGGATATGCCCCTTCATCGGCTTCTGGCCAATATGGAACAGAAGGGGGGTATGGATATGGACCTGGCGGACAACTCCCAGGAAGACAACTCATAGCTCCCTCAGGCACTCCTGAAAGCTTTCCTCTTGGAGGTTTGACTAACGAAGGGCGTTTTGCACCCTCTTCCGCCTTAACACCAGAAGGTGGAGCTTATCCTTATGGAAACCGAGGTCCCGAATCGAACTTTAGCCCGGGCGGCATTGGTGCAGAAGGAAGGCTTGAGGAATATCCTGAAAGTCACCGTTATTTTGGCCCAGGAGGCATTGGCGCTGAAGGACGACCCGGAGGCTTATTTAATGACATCCCGAGATATTTTGGCCCCGGGGGAATTGGTGCTGAGGGAAGAGCGAGCGCCATTTTTAACGAAAACACATTTGTTCCGGGAGGAATTGGCTCTGCATCAAGGTGGGCAAGAGAATTGCCTGTAGGCCATATTGAACGGACATTATTCTTTATTTATAAATTGCGTTATCGAAAAGGGGATAACATCGAGATCGCCCTTCGCAAAATCGCCAATAGCTTACAGATAACGGGTACAGCAAATGCCGATCTGATTTCGGCAATCAATAGCAGCCAATGGATTGAATCTTCCAATGCACTTATTTTTACCGGAACTTCTCAATCTTTAGAAAAAGTGCGCGAATTGATTTTAGAAATCGATGTCCCATTACGCCAAGTATTCATCGAAATGCTCATTCTCGACACCACTGTCGATGATTCTTTAAGCTATAGCGTCGATTGGATCAATCGCTTCGGCGGCGGCACGACTACAGGCGAAGAGGGATTCCTCGCTGCAGCTCCACAAGATGGGCTTCTTGCAACTAGAAATTTTCTGAATAATGTCGAAGCAATTGATCCCACAGGCACTGTTATTCCACCGGCCCCCGCCTCTCCACTTCCGGTGGCTACCGGATTGCTGAACTCAGGAGGCTTTGCCGCGGGTGTCATCGGAACCCATTTAACGCACAATGGAACCATATTCAGTTCGATCGGCGCCTTAGTGCGCGCTGTTCATAGCGATGCCAAAGCCGATATTATCCTCAATCCAAAGGTGATCACAGAAGATAATAACCCTGCCGAAATTTTCGTAGGGGGCACTGACCGCTATAAGACACAATCCATCACCAATGATCTCGGCACACTCGTCACTAACAACTTTCAATTTATCGATGTAGGGACCACATTAAGGGTCACTCCATTGATCGGCAATAACGGCATCGTTACACTAGAAATTGTTCAAGAGACCACAGAAGAAGCTCCGGGCGCAAATATCAACAACACTAATAACCAAGCCGTTAACCTTGTTAAAGTCTTGAATAAAACGAGAACCGTCACAAAAATTCATGTTCCCAATGGTTTTTTTGTCGTGATGAGCGGCATGGTAAGAGATAATCAAGCAAGAAATTATGTCCGAATCCCTTGTCTTGGTGGAATTCCCTTTATCGGCGCCTTTGGAAAAACTCAAAACACATCTGACACTAAACGCTGTTTAATGCTTTTCATTCGTCCGATGATTATAGAAAGCGATGAAGACTATGAAGACATCACCAAACGGCAACAAGACGTCTACCGTGAAAAGTGCAAGTTTAGACGCTCTTGGAATTATGAAATCGACGAAGCATTAGAATTTGGAAACATTAAGCACACAGATCCGGACGATATGGATTGCTCATGCAGCGACCGACAAAACCCTTAAAACCTAGGCCGACATGTCTCGGCTTTCGCCTCGCATTGGCCTAGGCTATCCTTATTATACGCCTTCAGCGCAAGCCCGAGTTTACGAGTTAGAACAAGAGGTCTAATAAATAAAGTGGTACCGACGCTAACACAACCCAAGTTCATTCAAGTTAAAGCGTGTTTCTTCTTTGCGTCTTTGCGCCTTTGCATTTTAACTCTTGGTTTACTTGCCGGCTGCCAGCCTGTGTGTCAGAAAATGGAACCGGAGATTCAATGCCCACTTCCCGAACAAAAAATCAGCGCACTCCCCGGCGCTTTTCCCTCTTTATCTGCGGATGAGCTAAAACAGGATTGGGCAAAAGAACTCATCATCGCCGATGGCTTTGCCAAAGAATGCGACTTCTACCGCGCGATCACCAGCTATAAAAGAGCCCTGTTTCTTCTTCCAAAGGGGATGCTTGCCCGCCAACTTCAATTGGAATATGACGTCATCCTTTGCTATTATTTAGGCGGCAAATATCAAGAGGCGATCAATCTCTTTGAAACGAGTGAAGTGAATCAAGCGCATTCCAATTTCCCTGCTTTTAATAATCTTCTTTTGATGATCTACGACGCCTATTTACAAACAAAGCAAGAAGATAAATCAGAATGCGTATTAGAAATTATAAAAAAGTATTCCCCGGAAACTGCCGGCGATCTCACCCTTTATCAAACGATGAAAGAAGGCAATATCGAGGAGACAAAATGCCTCATCTCGCAACATCGCAATGCCTTTGAGATGGAAAAAGAATTTGCTTTCTATGAACAATTTGCCAAATCTCCAAAAAAAGCGAAAATTTTGAATGCCGTATTGCCGGGGGCAGGCTATTATTATGTTGGGCAAAAAAAATCGGCGATGACCTCTTTTGTGATCAATGCCCTCTTTACACTTGCCGCCTATCAGTTTTTCGCACATGGCTACCCTGCGGCAGGCGCCATTACAACGAGCATCGAAGCCGGCTGGTATTTGGGGGGCATTAATGGCGCCGGCATTGAAGCGCAAGAATTCAATACCCGCTTGTTTGAAGGAATGAGCAGAAAAATCCTATCCGACCACACCTGCTTCCCCGTCTTAATGTTCGAAACCAGTTTTTAAAAAAAATATCAATTTACCAAGTTATCTATTTTTTATATGATGCAGTAAAATTAACTGATTTTTATAATTTATGATTACTAGAAAAATTATTGATCAAGCAATAAAACGTTTAGTAGAAACTTATCAACCTATCTCCATCTACCTTTTTGGTTCCTATGCATGGGGAGATCCTACAGAAGAAAGCGATTTGGATTTGCTAATTATTATTGATCACACCGATCAAAATGACTATCAAAGGCCTGTAGCCGGACACCATGCATTGTGGGGTCTTGAAATACCCAAAGATCTTCTTGTTTACACTAAAAATGAATTTGAAAAAGATTCTCAAGATGTCACTACACTATGTTATAAAGTAAACAAAGAAGGGGTAAAGCTCTATGCAAAACCCTAGAATTTGGTTAAAAAAGGCTGAAAATGACCTAAAGGGAGCAAAAATTCTTTTAAATGAAAATATTAACGACTTGGCTATTTATCATGTGCATCAATGTGTAGAAAAGGCTTTAAAAGGTTATTTAGTTTTCAAGAAAGTTGGGATTCAAAAATCTCACGACCTTGTTCTTCTTACGGAACAATGCAACCATCATGATCAAAATTTTGGAGAAATACGGGAAATAGTTGAAGCATTAAATCCATTTGGTACCCTTGTACGCTATCCAAGCGATAAGCCTGATCCAAACCAAGAAATCACAAAAAAGGCAATTATTCAAGCAGAAATAGTTTTAAATTTTGTTCAATCTAAAATCCAAAGTTAATCTTTTTTAAAATAGAAAGCGGCAGAAAGGGGCCGGGCCCCTTTTATTCGAAACCAGTTTTTTAAAAAAAAAAAAAGGATTTATACATCTAAAACATTCAATTAAAATAAAATTGAGGTAAATTGTTGGCCTTGTAGGATAAGTCGGCCTTCGGCCGAAAAAGAAAAAGAAGCTGCTGTCTAGAAAAATCTTGAGAAATAGATAAAAAAGTTGTAAGCCCGTGAGCTTCTGACACAACACGGAGCTTACAAT
>JANWJE010000041.1 GCA_025451995.1 Parachlamydiaceae bacterium
AGAAGCTTCCTACAGCTAAATAAATTTCTCGGAAGGGGGAAAACAACCCCTTCCTGCGAAATTTATTACGCTGTAGTTTGCTTCTCTCTCGAATATTCGTCCAAAAATTGTACAAAGTCGAGTTTAAATAATAAAAAATACATACATAGACAATATAAATAATATTCATTACAATTAGACTTGGAGGTGAGCAATGAAAACAACAAATACGATAAATGTAACATTTTCTATCCCAGTAAGTGTCAATTCACTCCTTCATACTTTTGTAGAAAAAAGAGGGTTGAGTAAATTCGTAACTCAAGCGATCGAAACAGCTTTAGAAAAAGAAAGAAATTATCTTAAAACCGCTTTTAAAGAGGCTGAAAACGATCCTGATGTAAAAGAAACGATGGCTGATTGGGCTGCGCTGGATGGAGAAGCCTGGGATGAGTGATTTTCCAAAAAGAGGTGATGTATACTGGGCAAATTTAGATCCGACTGTAGGAACGGAAATTAACAAAAAAAGACCGTGTTTAATCATTTCAAGCAACGAAGGAAATGAAGTAAGCTCAAGAATTACTGTCGCAGCTATTACACCTTCGGTTAAAACCGTTTATCCATTTCAAGTAAAAATTCATATAAAAAATAAAGACGGAAAAGCATTGCTCAATCAAATTCGAACGATTGACAAACAACGTTTAGACGGAAAGATTTCCTCTTTGGACAAAGAGACCATGCTTCAAGTCGATAAAGCTTTAAAAATCAGTTTATCCTTGACTTAATTTAATCAATAGCAGTGCCTGTCTTATTCGAGGAACCTCGATTGCTTTTTTGGCAAAAAAAGCTATCGAGGACTTTTCCTTTTCGCTTCCGCGTTATCTCTTGCTGCACGGGCAAAGGCTTGAAGGCTTTGTGGGCTCGTTTGGGTGGTTTTTTAGCTCTCTGTGACTTCTACTGCTGTTTGGGCAGCTTCATCAGACGCCTTTACACTTTTTTTCATCCCATAGCGTCCCTTCACTTTAGCAGCCTTACCGGAAGTGCCTCTAAGATAATAAAGTTTGCTGCGGCGAACATGTCCTTCCTTAATCACTTCAATTTTTGCAATTCTTGGACTATGGAGCATAAACACTCTTTCCATCCCCTCTCCGTACGCAACGCGGTGGACAGAGAATGTTTCGGATAATCCAGAGGCTTTACGTGCAATCACAGTGCCTGTAAACACTTGAAGCCTTTCTTTATCACCCTCAATAATTCTAAGGTGAACCTTGACTGTATCGCCTATCTTAAATTCTGGGATGCTTTTTTTTAGTTGCTGGCTTTCCAGCTTTTGAATAATTGCTGATCTCATTTTATTTTATTCTCCTAAAACTCTAATAGATCTGGTCTCATTTTTTCTGTTTTTCTTAAGGCTTGCTCTCGTCGCCATTTTTCAATCTCTTGATGATGACCGCTCAGCAAAACTTTGGGAACCGCTAATCCTTCAAACACTTTTGGATAGGTAAAATGGGAACAATCCAATCTCCCATTTTCAAACGAATCTTCTTCTGCTGATAAGGCATGACCGAGGACACCTGGGATAAATCTGATGACGCTATCCACTAAAACAATGGCAGCCAGGCATCCATTTGTCAGTACATAATCTCCAATACTAATTTCCTCATCGACTTCGAGATCCAAGGCCCGCTGGTCGATCCCTTCATAGTGGCCACATAGAAGGATTAAATGTTTTTCTAAGGCCAATTCTCTGCATAATTCATTATTTAACCGTCGGCCTTGAGGGGATAAATAAATGACTCTACTTTCCTCTCTTTTTACATTTCTGATCGCTGCTGTGACTGGCTGCGGCATCAATACCATTCCAGGGCCCCCGCCATAGGGCCGATCATCCACTTTTTTGTATCGATTATCGGCAAAATCTCTGATATCGGTTAATTGTATTTTCACTAATCCCTTTTCCACAGCTCTTTTAACAATGCTTTCATTGAAAGGTCCGTTAAAATAACCAGGAAAAAGAGATAGAATATCAATTGACACTTTATGCAGAGGCCTTTTTCTTTGCCTTTCTCTTTGTTGCCACTTTTGTTCTATGAGCCCGTTCTTTCTCGGTTTGTGCTTGAACAATTTCGGGTGCAGATTTACGCATTAAATGCTCAACACTTTCTGTTAATTGGGCTCCAACGCTCAACCAATGTTGCACGCGATCGGTTTTTATAGAGATTTTCTTATCTTCCGCTTCCTCAATTGGATTATACCAACCAAGGGCTTCGACGTATTTACCGTCGCGCGGAGATCTAGAATCGGTAACTACCAACCGGTAGAACGTGCGGTTTGTACGACCTTGTTGTCGCAACCTAATTTTTAACGCCATAGGGATCCTCCCAGCATCTTTTCTAATTGTTTCATATTCGGCATATTTTTAAAAAATTGTTTAGCTTGTTTAAATGATTTAACAAGCTTATTGACATCTTCTATTTTCGTACCACTTCCCTGTGCGACTCGCTTCCGTCTTGGTGTCGTGAGTTCACTTTTTTCTGATCTCTCACCCTGTGTCATCGAGAGAATCATGGCTTCGACTTTAAAGAATTCTTTTTCATCAAAATCCATTGCTGGCAATTGGCTCATTCCGGGAAGCATTCCCAACAAGCTTTTGATGGAACCCATTTTTTTGACTGTTTGAATCTGTTTCAAATAGTCATCATAGGTAAAACTAGCTGTTCGCATCTTTTGTTCGAGCTTTTTGGCTTCTTCTTCATCCATATGCTCCTGGGCTTTTTTCACGAGATTAATCGTGTCGCCCATTCCTAAAATGCGATCTGCCATCGACTTTGGATTGAAGACTTGGATGTCATCCACTCGTTCTCCAATCCCTTCAAATTTTAGTGGTTTTCCAGTCACTTCTCGAATGGAAATCGCAGCTCCCCCACGCGTGTTCCCATCGAGCATCGTCAATATAGAACCGGTGACGGCCATTTTTTTATTAAATTCAGTCGCTACATTAACAGCATCCTGTCCAGTGGTGGCATTTGCCACAAATAAAATTTCTTTAGGCTGTAAGAGCTCTTTAATCGTTGCTAATTGCGCCATTAATTCTTCATCGATATGAAGTCGACCCGCCGTATCCACGATCATCACATCGTGATTTCCATCTCTAGCTTGCTTCAAAGCTTCTTTTGCAACATAAATAGGGTCTTTTTCTCCTGCGATGAAAAAAACTTTAACCCCGATTTGTTCACCTAATATCTTGAGTTGTTCAACTGCAGCAGGTCTCTGTAAATCGCAAGCGACCAACAATGGATTTTTAGCTTCACCCTTTTTTTTCAAATATCTAGCAAGTTTCGCGCAATGAGTGGTTTTTCCAGAACCTTGAAGCCCACAAAGCAAAATGATGGCCGGTTGGCCGGATAGATTTAATCCTTCTTCACTCCCCCCCATCAACGCGACGAGTTCATCGTGAACAATTTTAATAAATTGCTGTCCGGGGGCGACAGATTTTATCAACGTTTCGCCCAAAGCTTTTTCTTTAATCTGCTTCACAAGTGTTTTTGTTACAGCATAATTCACATCGGCTTCTAAGAGGGCCAAACGAACGTCATTAACCGCTTCAGAGATATTTTCTTCGGTCAGTCGCTTCTTTCCCTTGAGGGCTGAAAAGACATCTTGCAATTTTGTAGTCAATGTACCGAGCATCAAAAAACTTACATCTATTTAAAATAACTATTTAGGATACTTAAAAAATCATTCAATTTCAAGGAAAAAGAAACGATCATGCCCTGCCCAATCTTTTTCACATTTTATCTGTTTATAAAAAGGTTTTTTAAAAAGATTTTTTATGGCATTTCCTTGATCATATCCCGTTTCAAACCAACATTTCCCCCCTTTTTTTAGATAGAAGGGAAGGTCTTGAGCAAAGCGCTCATAGAATTCTAAACCGGTTGCACCTCCAATGAGTGCTAAAGATGGCTCAAAATCTCTCACTTCCCTATCTAATGACAAATAATCCGCTTTGGAAATGTAGGGTGGGTTAGAGATGATATAGTCCGCTTTTCTCCCAATTAACCTAGAAACGGCAGTTGAAGGCGCTAAATCGACGCAATCTTTTGATCCACAATCACTTTTGATGGGGGCGGCCTTCACCTTTTGGGAATGTTCAGCCCCCATCAAAAGTGATTGTGGATCAAAATCTTGCATCGCTTTAGCATCTTGAACTGCCGTTTCTAGGTTAAAAGGAAGAAAAAGATCACCCCTCAAACATTCAACCACCACTTGATTATTTCGAGCATTCTTCTCCGCTATATCAATGGCCTCTGGCGAAATATCGGATAATACAACCTTTAGATCTGGCAATGCTCTCTTAATAGCAATCCCTATGCAGCCGGAACCGCAACAAAGATCCCACAATTCTTTTCCTTTATAATCTTCGCTTTTTAGATGAGATACAATTGTGTCTACCAAAATTTCTGTCTCTTGGCGTGGTATCAACACGTCTGGAGTGATTGACAAATGGCAGCCATAAAATTCTGTATAACCAGAAATATAGGCAAGAGGTACCCCAATGCATCTCTGCTGAACCCATGATTGAATCAACGACAATTGCATCTCAGTCAATGAGAGAGTAGATACATAGAGATCACCCCTTTTGCATTGAAAAAATTGACAAAGCAATTCTTCAGCCTGCCTTTTAGGGTGTTCAATCCCGATCTGCTGAAAGGTTGAAGCGATGGATTTAATTAATTTTTGCAAATGTGAACTTTCTCGTATAAGAAAACAATAAATTAAACGCAAAGATGCAAAGGCGCAAAGAGATACACAATTCAATAAAAAAGGAACCCCTTCTTTCTTTGCGCCTTTGCATCTTTGCGTTTAACCTAATGGTCATTAACTTTGTAGTTTTTCTTGGTGGTAATGAGCGACTAGTGTTGTTGTGATCTCATCTAAATCCCCTTCCATGATTTGATCTAAATTGTATTTAGTCAAATTGATGCGGTGGTCTGTCAAGCGATTTTGGGGGAAATTGTAGGTTCTTATCCGTTCTGAGCGATCTCCTGATCCGACTTGCAATGATCGCGTGGATGCAATTTCTTGATGGCGTTTCTGTTCTTCAATTTCAACCATCTTTGCATTCAATAAACGCATGGCTTTATCTTTGTTTTTATGCTGGCTCCTCTCTTCTTGACAATAGACAACAATTCCAGAGGGAATGTGGGTAATTCGAACCGCACTATCTGTAGTATTGACATGCTGGCCGCCTGCCCCTGAGGAGCGATATGTGTCAATGCGAAGATCTCTTTCATCAATTTTGATCTCCTCACTTTCATCGGGTTCACCTAACACGGCAACGGTAATGGCCGATGTATGGACACGGCCTTGAGCTTCTGTTTGTGGGATTCTTTGAACGCGGTGTGTGCCGGCTTCGTATTTCATTAGGCGGTGGACATTGGGACCCGAAAGAACCATCACATATTCTTTAAATCCGCCGATTTCTGACGGGGCGCAGGACAATAACTCATAACGCCATCCTTTTTTATCGGCATAAAGCTTATACATCCGAACACAATCTCCGACGAACAAGGCGGCCTCATCTCCCCCTGTTCCAGCCCGCAACTCAACGATAGTTGCACGGTGGTCATTGGGATCAGGCGGGACAAGTAAATTTTCTATGGATGCTTGCAATTCGTGCAATTTTTTTCCAAGATGGGCGATATCTTCTTGCAAGACCTGAGCAAACTCGGGGTCTTTTTCGATTTTCAGTAATTCTTGATTTTCGATGAGCTGTTTTGCAGCCTTGATTTTCTCTTCCCAGGTTGTTTTTAACTCCGTGAGATAGGCATGTTCTTGAGTCAAAGCCCGGAATTTCTTTTGGTCGTCGTAAACTTCCCCACGACCCAATACTTCTTCAACTTCGGATAGGCGATCTAATAGAAGATGTATTTTTTTTTCCATAGTAAGAGAATGTGTCTTGATTGAAAGGGACTTAAAAGACTAAAGGGGCCTTGGGGGCTTTGGGGACCAAAGTTTATCAATTCTGCATCTAATAGCATCGCTTGTATAAAAAGCTATTGTATAAAAAGCTAATTGTTAAGTTCTACCCCTTTGGTCCCTATTTTTCTATTGTTCTATTTCTTTGCAGGAGCTTTGCCTGCTTTTTTCGCAGGAATCGCTTTTGCTTTAGACTGCTCTTGCTCTTTTTCTTGGTTGCCTTCTGAACCGTTTTCTTCTTTGGGTGCTTCTTTTCGACCAAAGCGTTTCTTGAATTTTTCTACGCGACCTTCAGAGTCAACAAGCTGCTTACTGCCTGTAAAGAAAGGGTGAGAAGAGGAAGAAATTGACAAATAGCATACAGGATATTCTTTTCCTTGAAAATTCTCTTTACTCTCGGTTTGTAAAGTAGAACCGCAGATAAATCGATGTCCGGAAGCTGAGTCCACAAAGAGGACTTCTTGGTAAGTTGGATGAGTATCTTTTTTCATAAGATTTAAGGCTCCTAGAGGAAATGTTAAATTAATTCATTCAGGATAAAGATTTGACTAATAAAAAACAATGGCTTTCTTTATCTAACTTAGCAAAAAAAGCCTTTTCAATTCCTCTATACTGCTTCCAGCTGAATCTTGGACTTTTGGGCTGCTTCAAAGCCCCGGGGTTGAGAGATCGCAAGAGGCATTGTATTGATTTAATACTATGCCTCTTGCGATCTCTCAACCGCGGGAGCTTTCA
>JANWJE010000042.1 GCA_025451995.1 Parachlamydiaceae bacterium
CCCCGGGGCTTTGAAGCAGCCCAAAAGTCCAAGATTCAGCTGGAAGCAGTATATTTAAGGAGTTATTCATTTAAGGTCGATTCAAACATAAAGAAGTCAATAAAGGAATCGAAATTTTTTTTCTATTTTAAATTTATGATTTTATGTATGTATGAATTCATATATTTTTAGGTTCTCATGAATCAGAAGCTTACAATTCGAGATATCAACTTACAGGGAAAAAAAGCTCTCATCCGGGTTGATTTTAATGTCCCTTTAGAGAAGGGAGTCATCGTTGATGATTCGAGAATCCAAGCTGCCCTCCCCACGATACAGTATGTCCTGGAAAATGGAGGATCTGCCATTTTAATGAGCCATCTCGGCCGTCCGAAAGGAAAAAGAGATGCCCAATTTTCTTTGGCACCTTGTGCCAAAAGGTTATCGGAGTTATTAAATCGAAAAGTCATGATGGCTCCTAATTGCTACGGCTCTGAAGTTGTTGGAATGGCTAAACAATTACAGCCGGGGGAGATTTTACTCTTAGAAAACTTGAGGTTTCACCCGGGTGAAGAAAAACCGGTGGATGAACCAAGCTTTGTCACGGCTCTAGCGTCTTTGGGCGATCTTTATGTAGATGATGCTTTTGGATCTGCTCATCGCCCGCATGCATCAGTGACAGCGATCACACAATTTTTTCCGGAGAATTCAGCGATGGGTTTTTTAATGGAACGAGAAATCAATTACTTGGGATCGGTCTTAAAAAATCCGACGCCTCCTTTTTGCGCTATCCTGGGAGGCTCTAAAATATCCACCAAATTTAAAGTGATAGAAGCCTTAATGAAAAAAGCCGATCTTCTCTTGATTGGGGGAGCCATGGCGTTTACATTTTTTAAAGCTGAAAATTACGCGATTGGAGATTCATTGGTAGAGGATAATTTTATTAATGTGGCAAGAGAGTTAATGGATGTGGGCACGCAATCGCGATGCAAATTATTGCTCCCTTTGGATGTTGTCATTACAAATGGAAAGGAACAACGCACGATCCTCTTAAAAAATGGTATCCCGGCCGGGTTTAAAGGGGTGGATATCGGGCCTGAAACAATCAAAGTGTATAAGCAAGAATTGGAAAAATGCAAGACCATTTTTTGGAATGGGCCTTTAGGTGTCTTTGAAAGCCCCCCTTTTGATAGAGGGACTCTCTCAATCGCTCAATGTCTTGCTGATATGCAAGGGAAAGCGACAACCATAGTTGGAGGAGGAGACACTGTTGCGGCGATAAAAAAAGCGGGAGTAGCCGAGAAGCTGAGCCATCTCTCGACCGGAGGAGGAGCCTCGCTTGAGTACATTGAATTTGGCACATTGCCCGGGATCGAGGCTTTAACAAATAATAGACCTCTTGCATAATTCCATTTATTTGCTAAAATGGATCTTTTTGGCGTCTTTATTGCCAAATTTTTCGACCATATTAATTCAATATGCTCTCAAAATTTGGCAATAAATCCATCCAAAAATCTCTCATTTTATCAAATAAAGCGAATGATGCAAGAGGTCTAATGAAATACTCCTTGATAAAAAAAGGAAAATTATTCTATAATACTACGCAATCTAAGGTCGAAAAAATGATTTTAACTCTTTGTTCTAACCTTTCTCTCTTTATTAGTAAATCTCCAGCTTTATTTAAAAAAATATATAGAAATAATTTGAAGAAATCGTCTCATTTTTTGAGCGCGATTTTGCACGCTTGTGCGTTGATTCAAACATCTATACAATTAAGGGAATCGTGTCATGCCATCCCAGAAACTTGTAGGGGGCCATCAATTTAGTCAGTGGCGCCGCTACTTATGGCCGGTCCACTCTTATGAGCTCAAGAAGCTCATTCCGATGTTGTTAATTTTTTTCTTCATTTCTTTCGATTATAATATTCTAAGAACACTCAAAGACTCCTTGCTCATTACTGCGAAGGCCTCCGGAGCTGAGGTGATCCCTTTTGTCAAAGTATGGGCCATGTTTCCGGGTGCTATATTAATGACCCTTCTCTTTACTTGGTTATCCAATCGTCTTTCCAGAGATAAGGTTTTTTATATTATCATTTCCATTTTCCTTGCCTATTTTGCTATCTTTGCCTTTGTTCTCTACCCAATCCGAGATGCGATCCATCCCAATCAATTGGCCGATTATCTATCGACTGTGCTCCCTCCAGGTTTTAAAGGGTTCATCGCCATGTTTCGTTATTGGACTTTTACATTGTTTTACGTGATGTCAGAGCTGTGGTCCAGCACTGTTCTCTCTGTGTTATTTTGGGGTTTCGCAAATCAAGTGACTAAAATTGGAGAAGCTAAACGTTTTTATGGCTTATTTGGGGTGGGAGCTAACTTCTCGGGGATTTTTGCCGGGCAAGCATCGGTTTTTTGTTGCACTTATACGAGTCATGGGGGAAGTCTACCTATCGGTGAAGATGCATGGCATCAATCGTTAATTCTTATGGTCACCCTGGTTTTGGTTGCTGGAGTTTTTGCTCTCTTCCTCTTTCGCTGGTTGGAAACACGGGTCCTTTCAGATAAACTCTATTATGATCCTGAACATGTGAAGAGCGAAGGGGAAGTGAAGGGAAAACTCTCAATTAAGCAAAGTTTATCCTGTCTTCTCAATTCAAAATACTTATTCCTCATTGCCCTCGTCGTCATCTCTTATAACTTAGTGATAAACTTGACAGAAGTGTTATGGAAACACCAAGTGAAGGAGCTTTATCCAAATCCCAATGACTACACCGTTTATATGAACCACATTGTTTCGATCATTGGTTTAGTGGCGACGATCAGTTCGTTATTTATTTCGGGTAACGCAATTAGGAAATGCGGATGGACCTTTACAGCTCTGCTGACTCCGATCATTCTCTTAGTGACAAGTATTGGCTTTTTTTCGTTCTTTTTTCTCGAGCAATTTTCTCCGCAAATGGTCTTTTCTTTCTTAGGACTTTCCCCGTTAGCTATTGTGGCTTTTTTTGGATCGGCACAAAATATTTTAAGTCGAGGAGCCAAATATTCTGTTTTTGATGCTACAAAAGAAATGGCCTTTGTCCCTCTCAAACCAGAGAAAAAACTCATAGGAAAAGCAGCGATTGATGGAATTTGTTCACGCCTTGGGAAATCAGGTGGATCATTTATCCACCAGAGCTTTTTGCTCTTTTTTGCCACTTTAAGTGTAAGTGCACCTTATGTTGCTTTCGTTTTGTTGGGTGTAATCGCAATTTGGGCATTGGCCGTTCGCTCTCTAGGAAAGCAGTTTAATGACTTAACGAAATCCGAGGCTGCCACTCCTTCTCAAGAGACTTTGGTCCCTCTTCGCCCTGTCTTTGGTCAAGTTGTCACCTGAATTATTCCAAAAATCTTGTCTTTTTCAAGCAAGGCGAGTTTCGAAAGAGGTTTATTATAATAATTTTTAGTAAGTTTTTTTTGAAATTAATTTGTGTTTTATCTTAATATAGTATATAATAATTATCGATATATAAGGATTTTAAATGACTCAACCAAAGTCTGAATTTGGAAAAATTCGCTCCTTCTTATGGCCTATTTATGGTCATGAAGTAAAGAAAATTGTTCCAATGATGCTCATGTTGTTTTTGATCTGCTTTAATTACAGCATCTTGCGCAACGTAAAAGATGCTTTGGTTGTCACTGCCCAATCTTCTGGCGCCGAAGTGATCCCTTTTATAAAAGTGTGGGTCCTTCTACCCATGGCAATTCTTTTTACTCTTATTTTCACAAGACTTACCAACCGCTATAGTCAAGAGAAGGTTTTTTATTTAACTCTTAGCGCCTTTCTTTTATTTTTTGGTCTGTTCACCTTTGTCATTTATCCTTTTCAAGATGTTTTTCACCCCCATCAATGGGCCGATCGATTGACTCTTGTGCTCCCTACGGGCCTTAAGGGTTTTATTGCGATGTTTAGGAATTGGTCCCTGACCATTTTTTATGCAGTGTGTGAACTTTGGGGAAGTATGATACTTTCAGTACTGTTCTGGGGGTTTGCCAACGAAGTGACAAAAATTACCGAAGCTCGCCGCTTTTACAGTATGCTCGGATTAATCGCAAGTTGCGCCGGCATTCTAGCAGGTTTTGTTGCCAATGCACTCACTACGGATAGTTGGGATGAGACCATGAGTATCCTGATCTCCACTATCATTTTTTGCGGTTGCATAACCATGGCGATTTTTTATTGGATGAACCGCTATGTTTTAAACGATAAACGATTTAACGAGCTACACCAATCAAACAATGAAGTTCCTGAAAAGAAGAAGCTTTCAATGCGTGAAAGCTTTACTTACCTTTCCAATTCAAAGTATTTAATTTGTATTGCTGTGCTTGTTCTTTGTTATAACTTAGTCATTAACTTAGTTGAAATTGTCTGGAAGGATCAATTAAGGCAGATTTACCCATCAGCCGTCGATTATAGTCGATATATGAATTATGTGACCTCGACGGTTGGGATCATCGCAACAGCCACATCGCTCTTTATGTCATTTTTGATTTCAAGATTCGGCTGGATTCGCACTGCCTTAATTACCCCTGTCAGCATGTTGATAACAAGTATTGGGTTTTTTGCCTTTATGCTCTTCCGTCAAGATTTAGTGGAACCTGTCTATATGCTTACAGGAACAACCCCTTTAGCTATCGCTGTTTTCTTTGGAGCAGCGCAAGTCTCTATCAGTAAAGCATGCAAATATTCTGTCTTTGATTCTACAAAAGAGATGACATTCATCCCTCTCGGACATGAATGTAAACTGAAAGGAAAAGCGGCTATCGATGGAGTCGGTTCTAGATTAGGAAAATCCGGGGGATCTCTCATTCATCAAGGTCTCTTGATGATTTTTGGATCGATCAGCGTTAGCGCGCCTTATGTAGCAGCGATTATTATGGTCGTCATTTGCGGTTGGATGGCAGCTGTCCGCTCTTTAGGGAAACAATTTTCAGCCATTATCGGCGATAAAGGAAGAGAAGACATCGGTGAAGGGGCCGCAGCCTCTACAGAAGACAAGACAAATGGCCTGAAGCCCCTTCAGGCATAATACAAACTAACAAGAGGTCTATTATGGACATCAATCCAAATAGCTCGTCAATTAATCAATTGACATCAAGAAAAAGCACTGGAGGAGCAGAAAGTTCTGATAGCGCTAGTCAAGACCCAAGAGTTAAAGATATAGCTTCAATTCTTAAATCCCAAGAAGAGTTGTTGAAAAAAGAATTAGAGATGCAAAAGACTATTTCACAAAAGCTAAAGAGAATTGATAAAAAATTTTCCCAAATTCAAGAAGAGATGGATGATTTAATTTTTGAGGTACCTTCTACCCCTTTATTAAATTCTGATTTAAATAAAAATAATGACAATTGATTATTAAACCCTAACTCCGCCGTTCATTACGTAATAGTATAGTCAAACAATCCTTTCATAACTCGAAACTATGTCTATTAGAATTCCCCTCCAAAGCAAAGCTAACGATGGAAATGATATAATGATATAACGA
>JANWJE010000043.1 GCA_025451995.1 Parachlamydiaceae bacterium
AGAGAAGCTTTCTACAGCTAAATAAATTTCTCGGAAGGGGGAAAACAACCCCTTCCTGCGAAATTTATTACGCTGTAGTTTGCTTCTCTCTCGAATATTCGTCCAAAAATTGTACAAAGTCGAGTTACTTGCGAAGAATTGGGTGATTTGCTAATTATACACAAACAAATGTTATGGTAGTTATGCCTTCATTTAAAGATAAAATCGATCAAGTTAAAAAAAAATATTTGGATGATAAGAAGGGTCCTCCTCAAAGTAAATTGACATATCTCATATATATCCTGATCAGAAGTGTAAAGGGATTTATCGATGATAGAGGTTTTGATAAGGCATCAATATTGACTTACTATTCTCTCTTATCAATTGTTCCTTTATTAGCAATAGGGTTCTGGATTGGGCAAGAGCTCAACTTTGAGGATCAATTAGCTGAGCAGATAAAAAATACATTTAAGAATCAACCAGAAATTGCAGATAAAATCATCGAATTTTCAAAATCAACTTTAAAACAAACAAAAGGCGGTCTTATTGCTTCACTCGGACTTCTTGTTTTGATTTGGACAGTATTTAAAATGATTGGGAATATTGCAATCAACTTTGATGAAATATGGAAATTAAGAAAAGAGCCGACAATAATGGAGCAATTGAGAAGATATGTGCCCATGATTTTTATATTTCCAGTTTTTATTGTAGCTTCCAATGGGATGATTATATTTTTGTCAACTAAGGCAATTCTAGTACTACAGTCTGTTACTTTCTTAAAAATATTCTTCCCTGTAGTTGAGCTTATTTTAAATTTGCTTCCTTATGCTGTTATTTGGTTGATGTTTACTTTTCTTTATATTTTTTTACCCAACACTCAAGTTAATAGGAAAGCGGGAATCCTCGCAGGTATAATCGCTGGAATTTTGACAATAGGTTGGCAATGGGTCTACGTGACTTTTCAGGTGAATGCATCGAGCTATGGCGCTGTCTATGGGGCTTTTGCGGCAATTCCTCTTTTTTTAATTTGGCTCAATTATAATTGGTTGATCATTTTATTTGGGACGGAACTTTCTTATCAGATTCAAAAAGCAAAGAGTTGATTAAATGGCATCTCATATTCAAGTCATGATGCTTCTCATTCTTTCCTCTTGTACAATCTCTATGTCTGAACGAGAAAAAAAGAAAGATCTCATGCGCCCTCCTTCAACTGGTGTAAGTGTTGAAAAAAGTTTGCTTACCCCCTATTTTACTGAAGGGGAATGGCCAAAGAATGATTGGTGGGAATCCTTTCACTCTCCAGAATTGAATGTTTTAATAGAAGAAGGACTTCTAAGGAATCCAACCTTAATGGAAACCTATGCCCGTTTGGAGAGAGCAAAACAAGACTCTTTATATGTCCGCTCGGCCCTATTCCCTCTAGTTGATTTTGTGGGAAAAAATTCTAAAATTTTTTTAAGTAAAAATGGTCTTTATAGAACATTGAATCCAACATTACCCTTAAATGGCAACCTATCCGAGCTTTTTTTTAGTTTACAATATGATTTTGATATTTGGGGGAAAAACCGCCAACTCTATCGTGCGGCGGTTGGCAAAACGGTTGCCGCTCAAGCTGATGTTGCACAAGTGCGCTTACTATTGACAGTGGCAATTGCTCGAGTTTTTTTTGAATTAAAAACAGATTTAAATCGTCAAATTTTACTAAAAAATTTCGTTGAACTTCAAGAAAAGATTTTTAAGCTTCAAGGGGGGTTAAAAGTTCAATCTTTGGCTTCTACGCTCCCCGTTCTTGTAGAAGAAGAGCTTTACTTCTCTTCAAAGCAAGTGTTGGAAGTCGTTGAGGAAAAAGTTGCTATCGATCAACACTTGCTCAATGTCTTAATAGGGAAGGGGCCGGATACACCTCTTGGCATTACTTCAGATTTGCCGTGTTTACCGGAGGCATTAGTCATCCCTTCTCATATTGAATTAGATTTGGTTGCTAGAAGACCGGATTTAATGGCAAAAATATGGATTGCCGAAGCGCTCAGCCATCAAGTGGGAGCAGCGATTGCAGATTTTTATCCCGATTTCAATTTAATTGCTAAAGGGGGTGAAGAAACCTTTCATGTCTCTAATCTCCTTTCGGCTCAAAGCTTGAATTACACCATCACACCAGCCATCCATCTTCCGATATTTACCGGGGGCGCTTTAAAAGCAAATGTGGGAAGGAAAAAAGCGGAATTTGAAGAAGCAGTGTTTGCTTATAACCAACTTCTGTTAACAAGCGTTCAAGAAGTCACAGATGCATTGGCTAAAGGGAAATCCATTTATCAACGAAGAAAAAATCAACAGGCACTGGTTCAAAGTACTAAAAAAAGAGCAGAATTGATCGCCTATAAAAAGAAAAGTGGATTAAATAATATTTTAGATCTTTATATCATTCAACGGGAAGTGATTCATGCTGAACTTGAAGATCTTGACCTTTTGTATGGCCAATATGTCGCTTCGTTAGAACTGATTAAATCCCTAGGAGGTGGTTATGAATCCTCCTTACAAAATCCATTATTATGTTATGAATGAACAACTTGAAGGCAGAAGAAAACAGTGGGTGAGATGGTTTTTGGCTGTTTCTTTGCTTCTGACCTTAATTGTTCTATTCCTTTGGTGGTTCTTTTTTTGGGAGAGGGTTTATACCGATGATGCCTACGTTCAAGGGAACCAAGTGTACATCACCCCGCTTGTTCCCGGATTTGTAACGGCAATTCACACGGATGACACCTTTTTAGTTAAAGAAGGGGATTTACTCGTTCAATTGGATGAAACGAACGCCCGTCTCGCTTTACTTTATGCCAAAAAAAATTTAGGAAATAGCATTCGACAGGTGTGTCAGGCCTTTCACGATGTTTTTATTTACAAAGAAGAAATTGAAATTATTGTCGCAGATCTCATTCGAGCAATTCAAGATTATCATCATCGCAAGGAAGCGATTCAAATGGAATCAGTATCTGTGGAAGATCTAGAACATGCAACAGCCGCCCTTCGAGCGAGCTACCATCAATTAAAAAGTAAAGAGGCACATTATAAAAAGGCCTCCTCTTTTGTGCAAGGAACATCCATTAGGCAGCATCCCCTAGTGCAAACTGCCTCTTCGCAGTTTCGCTTGGAGTGGGTGCGTAAATATCGATGCAAAATTTTCTCTCCTGTGACAGGGTTAGTCGCACAACGGAAAGTGCAGGTCGGGATGCATGTGAAAGAAGGGGAGCCATTAATGAGTGTGATTCCCCTTCATCAAATTTGGGTCAATGCTAACTTTAAAGAAACGCAAATGTGCGATATGAGAATCGGTCAAACCGTTGAACTTAGATCGGATCTTTATGGTGATAAAGCCATTTACCATGGAACAATCGTCGGTCTTCCAGGTGCAGCCGGAAACGCATTTTCTTTATTACCTCCTCAGAATCTTTCAGGAAATTGGATAAAAATTGTTCAACGGCTTCCCGTCCGTGTCGCTTTGAATGAAGAGGAGTTAATAAAATATCCTCTGCGCATCGGACTTTCAATGGAAGCTTTTGCCTCCACATCAAATCAGCAAGGGCTGCTTGTACCAATTGCTACAAATGAAAGTCCCATCTACTCGACAAATGTTTTTGAAAAAGAAGAGGGAGGCGATTTAGAGGCTGTAGAGGAAATCCTGAAAGAAAATATCGATCCCACGTTAGCAGAATATTTGGATTTGCCCCTTGAGATTAAAACATTGAATATTGAATCCTTAATCTCTGATTTAAAAACTCAACTTACGCACTTAGAGTAGACCCTATAAACGCCATTTTTAATCCCAATATCCGAAAAAGGATGGATTGGAAATAGATAAGATCTTTTTTTCAAGAAGCAAGGCCAACTTATATTCCTGACTGTCCGAAGAAAACTTCTTTTTAGCAGAATCAATTGTTTTTTCTAGAGGCATATCAAAAAATCCAATGCATTTGCCTGCTTCAGCGTTTGATTTATAGACTGCTTGGTTAAGGGTATACGCATCGGCTAATAAAGGATACATGGATTTGGTTAGATTAAAATAGGTCGGCTGACATTCTTTGCAAAGATCTCTTTTTAAATCCTCTATAGAGGAGATTAAATCTTCAGAGGCTGTTGGATTTTTTAAACATTCATTCCTTTGTGTATTGATTAGAGCTAAAAGCGTTTCTTTTCTGATCGAAGAAAGGGGGGTGGAAGGATGTTGAATAAAATTTTCAATTTGATCTAATAACCCAATCCCTTTCGAACTTGATATTGTCAATGTGTTGTAATTGATTAAATAATTTTTTCTGTTTTGAAGTCGTTCGAGCAATGCTTCTTTTTGACGAATGGTGATGGGGGGGAATAACTGAGCAGCAATTTTTTGTCTTTGCTTGATTGCTTGAGTTGTATTTGATGTTAAATCATATTTTATCTTTATGCTTCCGCTTTCGGGAAGAGTGTTTTTATTTAATGCTTTAATCACATTTACTTCCTGATGATGCCGCCTAGCAAGCGATTCCC
This sequence comes from Parachlamydiaceae bacterium, assembly GCA_025451995.1. Classification (GTDB taxonomy): domain Bacteria; phylum Chlamydiota; class Chlamydiia; order Chlamydiales; family Parachlamydiaceae; genus JANWJE01. The sequence continues at coordinate 4,498 of JANWJE010000043.1, forward strand.
ACGTGTCCCCCTTCCGAATAAAGACGGAAGATAGGTCTTTCTCTATTGCTTCCCATATTTTAACATGCGATGCCACACTGATATCAGCGAACTCTGTACAAAATTTTATCTTTAATTTTTTAATCGTCACTTTTTCTTCGTTTTTTAGTGGCCCACTCAGTTCAAATGTTGAAAGGAGGGGAAGGATCTGATGTTTAATCGTTTCTCCTGTTTTGGACGATAGCCGTTTATAAATAGGAGAATGCTCATTGCTTATCCAATCGACAACTCTCTTATCGCGCTCATCGCTATTTATTAGTTCAATCGCTTTTTGACTTAAAGGTCGATCTTTCCAACTTGTCTCTAACAACACAGACCGCAAAGGAATTAAATGTTCCTGGACGGTATATCGGATTTGAAGCTGTAAGCGATTATCTTCCGCTAATGATAGATCAGTATCAAAAACAACGAGTTTCCACTGTATATCAAGGGCTTGTTGTAAATTTGGTAAATCTTTTAATTGTTTTTTTACATTTTCTCCATTGTCATTAAAAGAAATCTCAGTTGAAGATTCGATCTTTCCGTTTAAATAATCAGATATTAATTTATTAAAAGTTAAGGGGCCCTTTCCTGAAAAGAAAAAGGAGAACTCTTTGAAGTATTCATAGAATGGATTGGGAACAGGTGCAACACCTAAATTATTTTGGTGTAAATCGAGCAATTGAAACTCACTTGTCAAGACTGCAATGGCCTGATCCCTATCGGTTAATCGCTCTAAAGCAACTTCTCTAGCTTTTAATGATAAGTTATCCAAAATGATCATTTCGCTGATAAAACGCTTTGATTGTATATCGTGCAGGGGTTTCAATTTCCCAACTTCATCTTGCATGATTTCTGGACTCATTGCCTTCCAGGGGACATTCAAGGCTTTCTTTAATACAGATTGAGATGGTTCATTTTCCCCTTCACTTAAAATAGGTTTGACATCGAGCATCAATTCATTTTCAAGATCGCGAGCATGCAATGTCTTAAAATCGACGATTTTGTTTGATCCGTCTTTTGCTTGGTAAATCCACTTGAACTTTTCACAGATTTCATAAGCCATTTTGTTCGCTTCATCGCTTAAATCTGGCGATAAGTAGAGAGTGGAATCACTTGTGCTCGAAAGGTGCTTATTGTAAAAGCGACCGCTTTCAGATGATAATTTTGCTCTGATTTCCCTGAGTAACTTAGGCGGTAAATCATCGGATGAAAAGCCCCTTTCAAGTGCCTTTTCTGAAATTTGAATTCCATATCTATCCAGGGTGGGGTTTTTTATGTCAAATGATCCCACAATTGCATCAGGCAGACATAGATCCATAAGATAATTGATAATTTGCTCCTCTTCTTTTGCTTTTTCTTCAGCCATCTTAAAGACTGTATGTTCCTTAGGAAGAAGAAACACTTCTTGGCTTGAGATATCACTTGCTTTAATAAAAGGTTTGTTTTCGGCTAAATTTTTGATGGTATTGAATCCTGCAAGAGCAGCTTCTCCTTTGGATGCAGCTGCTTGGGCAGCAAGGTGGATAGGTTTGTTTACAATAGCTTCTTTTGCCAGTCGGATCAGGGGAAGAATTTGTTCTTCAAAGGGATTTTGAAAGAGTTCTTTATTGAGGAAATCACCCTCTATTAAAACTCTCAACCGATGTTCTGTTCCAAAAACATTGTCGAAATCACCTTTTTTTAAATCCTGGGATATTTCTTTAAGGGCATTTGAAAAAAAATTCTGCTTTGCCTGAAGAATAAGAACTTTAATTTTTTCATTGATTGCTCGAAATTTAACATTGCCTTTTAGAGTACTCTTTATGGTTTTTTCAATTTTAGAAATTTTTTCAGGGTCGACAGAATCATCAAGTTCTTTCACAAGATTAACAACTTCTGACTTAGTTGAGATTAACTCAAGTGATCTTTCATATTCATGTTTTTCTTCGTTTAGTTTCATACGTTGTTTTTCAATGAGATCTGAATTTTTTTGTTTAAAAAAAATATTTTTTATTTTTTGTATCTTTATTTTTAGATTTTTAAATTGATCAAATTTTAATTCAATATTTTTAATTTTATTACTTAAATCTTTAACATTTTTCATTCTTAATGATTTTGAGGTGAGGTCATCACTGATGATTTTGTCAAATAAAGCCTCTATTTCTTTTGTGTTAGAAGGATTATTGGTAGAAGGATCTAATTCCTCCTTTTGAATAGGGATGTCTGAAAAATTGTTGATTTCCATAAATAAATTTTAATTTTTTATTTCATTTTAATTATTTACAATCTAAATTAAAATTTGATTAAAATTTCATTAATATCTCTAATGCAAAAAGAGCTTTCATCCCCACTCATCCTTGCTTTATTCGCATGTTTTTTTCTTGCAATCCTGGTGTTTACCACGACGCTCATGGCTGGACTATATATTGTTGGTGAACTGGGGGGAAGCCCTGAAATCGCTGCTTATAACGTCACTTTTTATGGTTTTGGAAATGCAATTGGAATTCCATTGGGAAAGTACCTGCCAAATCGAATTGGAGTTTCACGCACCTTATGGGGGGCTTTATTCCTTTTTGCCGTGACCTGCCCTTTATGTGCAATAGCACCCAATTATCCTATTTTTGTTTTCGTCCATTTTCTTCAAGGGATTTTTCTTGGTCCCTTATTTATTCTCATCAATTTTCTATTTAGGGTTCTTTTGCCGTTCGAGAAGCAGCCAAAAGTCACATCGATCAATATGATTCTCTTTTCTGTTGTACCTGCGATTGGGGCCTGCTGGGGGGGCTGGTTTGCTTACGATTTCCATTGGTCTTGGATATTTTACATTCATTTTCTTTTTTCGCTTTCTTTAGCATTTTTTATAAAAATGGAGTTAAAAGATGAAAAAATTCCTTTGAGCTCGAATCCAAAAACACCTTTCGATGGGATCGGCTACATGTTTTACGTTCTTTCCATCCTCGGTGTAGGTTCAGCATTAACCTTAGGTCAGGAGCTCGATTGGTTCCGTTCTAATCTTTTTATTTTATTATTGATAATAGGGTTCGGATCGGTCATTTTTTTTATTGGATGGTCTTTACTGCATCCTTTTCCAATCATCCAATTAAACCTTTTAAACTACCCCCTTTTTTCATTTGGAATTATCAACCTAATGATTTTGTTTTCCATCTATTTTGGGACGATTATCCTTCTAGCTTTGTGGCTTCATCTCGATGCGAATTATACCCCTCGCTGGATTGCAGTCATTTTGGGCATCATGGCCATCGTTTGTTTAATTCCCTCGATTTTAATGAGAAAGGAAGAAGAGTACATCGATGTTCGCATTCCCCTGGTTCTTTCATTGTTTTTTTTAGTGTTTTCAACGTTTTATGCGACTCATTTTGATGTCGAGATAGATCTCTATCATCTTGCCATCTCGAGGATTTTAGCAGGTTTAGGGCTAGTTCTTTTTCTCCCTTCTGTTTTTAGGATTTGTTTTCATATCGTACCGGAAGAAAATGTGTATGAAGTGATTAATTTTTTTCAGATTGTCAGAGTCATGAGTTCGAGCCTTGGGGTTGCTTTGTACACTACACTCTATCAAAGAAGAGCCGTTTTCTACCATGATCGGTTGGGTGGCCAATTAACCCATTTTTCGCAATTGACCGCTCAATTTTTTGATCGAGCATCCCTATTTGATTTGAAAGGGTTGCCGGCTTTTGCCCAATTGGAAAGATCTCTTCAAAGACAATCGGATTCTTTAGCTCTAGCCGACTGTTTCTATTTTATGGGTTGGCTTCTAGTTGGAATGTCGATTTTAATGATTTTTACTTTTTTCTTTAGAAAAACAGAAAAGGGAATCGAAAAAAGGGTTTTAAAATTTTTTATTACTTTAAAATGAATTGGGTGATTTTAAATAACAATTGTTAATATAATATAAAGAATTTTCAATCGGCAAAATATTTGAAACATGCTTACAATCAATCAATTGTCCATGCGCTTTGGCGCTAAAATTTTATTTAAAAATGTAAATCTTCAATTTAACACGGGCAATCGGTATGGATTAATCGGTGCCAACGGCTCAGGCAAATCCACTTTGATTAAAATTTTAGCAGGGGAGGTGGCACCCGAAAAGGGGGAGATCGTAAAACCCTCCCAAATGACTTTAGCCTCCCTTAGTCAAGATCATTATCTATTCAAAAATCAAAATATCTTAGACATCGTCTTGCAAGGAAGAAAACAACTATGGGAGGCAATGGTCAAGAAAAAAAGATTATTGGAAACAGAATCTTTTGAAGAAAAAGAATGCTTTGCCCTGATGGAACTTGATAAAGCCATCGAAGAACATAAAGGATATGCAGCAGAAGGAGAGGCTGCTAAATTGCTTGAAGGACTTGGAATTAGAGGAGAAGTTCATAGCAAGCCCATTGAAATATTATCGGGTGGATATAAGCTCAGGGTTTTGCTCGCGCAGGTTCTATTCGGCAATCCCGATATCCTCATTTTGGATGAGCCAACGAACCACTTGGATCTTTACTCGATTAAATGGTTAGAAGGGTATCTCAAACAGTTTAGTGGAACGTTAATTATCACCTCGCATGATCGAGATTTTTTAAATGGCATTTGCACCCATATTGCCGATGTCGATTACGGGACAATCAAAATTTACAAAGGAAATTACGACCAATTTCAACAGCAAAAGCAACTCAATAGAGAACTCAAAGAACTTCTTCTTAAAAAACATGAAAAACGGCGATCCGATCTTCAGGAATTTGTCGATCGCTTTGGCGCAAAGGCGACAAAGGCGAGACAGGCTCAATCAAAAGAGCATCTCATCGAAAAAATCGAAGATGAAATGGAAGCATTGGATCTCACTCCGAGTTCTCGTATCTATCCAAATTTAAGTTTTGAATGTGTAAGACCCTCAGGAGTCCGCGTTCTTCAAGTACAAGGAATTGAAAAGTCTTTCAATCAGAAAAAAGTGCTGGATAAGGTCACTTTCGAAGTGGAAAGAGGAGAAAGGATTGCCATATTAGGCCCCAATGGAATAGGGAAATCTACCCTTTTGGAAATTATTGCATCGAAGCTTATCGCAGATTGTGGAAAGTTTGAATGGGGGCATGCGACAACTCTCGGTTATTTTCCCCAAGATCATCGGCATGAAGTCAATGGAAATCATAGTTTATTGGAATGGCTCGGTCAATTCGATCGCAATATCCCTCAGGAAAAATTGAGGGATATGTTAGGGAGAGTTCTTTTTTCAGGCGATGCGGTCGACCAATCGATTCAATCATTAAGCGGGGGAGAAACAGCTCGCCTGATCTTGGCAAAAATGATGCTAAAAAAACCAAATGTTTTAATTTTTGATGAACCGACGAATCACTTGGATATTGAGGCGATTGAAGAGCTTATCCGGTCTCTTTCATCCTATCAAGGAACCCTCATTATAGTGAGCCACAATCGCTACTTTGTCTCTCATTTGGCAAATAGAATCATCGAAATTTCGTACCAAGGGATCAAAGATTTTAAGGGGACATATCCTGAGTATTTGGCAAAACAAGAAAGGGATTTTTTGGCATCTCACTTACCCTTAAGTCAAAGATATTCTGATGAGCAAAAACAAACCCTCGGTATTTCATCCACTTCTTATCAGGATCAAAAAAAAGCGCGCAATACCAACGCGCAAATGAAAAAGAAGATCATGCAAGCAGAAGAGCGGTGTCATGCAATCGAGCAAAAAATCAAAGCCATTGATCAGACAATGGCTCAAACCGAATATTACACAAAAAGCTCTCCTCAAGAGCAAATGCAATTAGCAAATGAGAGAGAGTGTTTAGAAAAGGAATTGCTATTAGCAATGGAAGAATGGGAGACACTTGCCTCCACTTGATTATCTTCTATATCTGATAGATTCATCAAATTAATAATATCTTAATATGTTAAGCTATGAAAACTTTAATCGTTATAGGGGGGGGAGCTGCCGGTTTTTTTGGTGCCATCACCGCTGCTCAAAAATATCCTCATTGCAAAGTCATTCTATTAGAAAAATCGCGGCAAGTTCTTTCAAAGGTGAAAATTTCAGGAGGAGGAAGATGCAATGTGACCCATGCTTGCTTTGACCCCGCTTTGCTTGTTAAAAATTATCCACGCGGCCATCTAGAATTAAGAGGCCCTTTTAGTCGCTTTCAACCGCGAGATATCATCAGTTGGTTTGAAAAAAGGGGAGTGATTTTAAAAAAAGAGGAAGATGGCCGGATGTTTCCAATCACAGATTCTTCAGAAACAATCATAGAATGCCTTTTAGAAGAAGTCAAGAGAGCGGGTGTTGAGCTTCTAATCGAACATGCTATTGTAGACATCCAGGCTGTAAATCAACGTTTTTTTATCAAAATTCAAAATGGTAAGGAAATCTTAGGCGATAAGATTCTTGTTGCAACCGGCAGTAATCCTAAAATGTATTCCTTGCTTGAAAAATTAGGACACACGACAGTGCCCCTTGTTCCTTCCCTGTTTACTTTTAATATTCCGGATTCCCCTTTTTTAGATTTAAGCGGAGTCAGTTTAGAGGATGTGACTGTGAAGATTCCCCAATTTAAATTAGAGCAAAGAGGGGCAATTCTTTTCACCCATTGGGGATTGAGCGGTCCTTCAATCCTAAAATTATCCGCCTGGGGAGCAAGAGAGCTGCATGCAAGTGAGTATCGAGCAGAGATTATCATTGATTGGTTGCCTGAAATTTCAAATTTTGATACAGAAAAACTCCTTCTCGAGAGCAAAAACAAAAAAGGGGCAAAGTGCGTATCTAACGACTCGCTTTTTAACTTGCCAAAGCAATTATGGAAAAAAATGGTTTCTTTAGCAGGGATAAGCGAAGAAAAGCGATGGTCAGCTCTGACTAGGAAAGAAATCCAAGTTTTAATCCTCCATCTTCATGCTACTCGTTTAAATATCCAAGGGAAAACAACCTATAAGATGGAATTTGTCACTTGTGGTGGAATTCCTTTGAAGGAAGTGAATTTTAAAACGATGGAAAGCAAAAGTTGCCCTGGCCTTTTTTTTGCAGGTGAAGTCCTCGATATCGATGGAATTACTGGGGGATTTAATTTTCAAAATGCCTGGACAACTTCTTGGATCGCGGGAAATTCATTATTTGATTGACCCCTTGACAAGATGGAAGCCTTGTTTTAAGATTAAAATAAACAACATCGTCCCTATCCGCTCTTTTGTCCCATCGGTCTCTTTCTCGGCTTACAAGGTGTCCATTATGTTATCAAAGGCATTGTCCAACATTCAAAAATTGACACCCTATCCAGAGGGTTCGTTGAGGGAATTGCTGCAAATTTCCTTTCCTTTGATTGTCTCTTTGATGTCTTCTGGATTAATGATCTTTCTAGATCGTTTGTTTTTAGCGCATTATTCCTTGGAATCTTTAAATGCATCAGCACACGCAGGCGCTGCTGTCCAGTTTTTACAATTTTGGGTCATTGCAACGGTCTGTATTGCTGAGGTCTTTGTCGGGCGTTTCAATGGGGCCGGAAAAATTGAAAAATTAGGCCGGCCTACTTGGCAGATGATATGGTTGGCTGTTGGTAGTTTTTTTATTTATATTCCTATCGGTCTGTTTTTAGGGCCCTATATTTTTTTGAATGAAGACTATCAACAACTTGAAGTTGAATTTTTTCGCATTTTAACCTGTTTCATTCCAATGTCTGCGGTTTCTGCCGCAATTTCTGCTTTTTATATTGGCAGAGGGAAAGTGAGATTTATTACTGTCGTAATGCTCGCTTCCAATTTATTAAATGTCTTATTGGATGCGCTTTTAATTTTTGGTTTTTCCACTTGGATTCCTCCTTTAGGAATCGCGGGTGCTGCAATAGGAACGGGTGTCGCCCAAACTTGCCAAGCAATTATTTTATTTTTAGCTTTTTTTTGTCCAACTAATAGAGTTGTTTACGGAACAGGAAAGTGGAAGTTTAAAAAACGTCTATTTTTAAGCTGTATTCGCATCGGTTTGCCGGGATCAGTGGCACACAGTCTTGAAATTTTAGCCTGGGTGCTTATTTTTGATTTGATGTCTCGACTGGGCACCCATTATATGACTGTTGTGACTATTGCTCAAAGTATTTTATTTATGTTTAGCTTCATTACAGAAGGGGTCTCGAAAGGAGCGACAGCCATTGCTGCCAATTTTATCGGATCTCAAAAGCATCATTTAGTTTGGAAATTATTTATCTCCGGAACAAAATTTTATACCTTTGTTTTTCTTTTGCTTAGCATTTTTCTTGTTTGGCATCCAGAAACTATGATTCGTTGGTTTTTACCTGAAATTGAAGAGCTAACTTTAGATACTCATAAAACTGTACAAGATGCTTGTTTTTGGGTGTGGATCTATTTTATTTTTGATGGAATCAGTTGGTTATTAATAGGGTTATTAACCGCAGCAGGAGATACTCGCTTTGTTATGAAAATAGGAGCTTTTGCCCCTTTAGTTTTTGCTTTTTTTCCGGTTTATCTCTTTGTGTTTCAATGGGGAGGCGCTCCTTCTTTGACGTGGATGATGATCGCCTTTTACGCCTTTGCCTCAGGGGGTATTTATTTTTGGCGATTTAGAAGTGAGCGTTGGAAAGAGTTGGTGTTAGCGTAAATAAGGAGATAAATGCTTAAGCCAAGGCTTAAAAGTGCAAGAATTCCACTCGGAGCTATTTTTAAAGTCATAAAATATCGATAAGTAAAAAATAGCACTAAGAAAGAAACAACACTTAAAGCTGTATAAAATGCAAAGCTGCTTCCTCTTAATAGATACCAACAACACCCTAGCAGGCAAACAGCTATAATAGAAGACGAAATGAGGGATGCTAGACTATGAGCGACTGTATGGCCGATCACTCCTCCAATTAAGATTAAAATTGCATAAATAGCAATGACAATTGCAGGTTGCTTCATTAAGATTTTCCTTTTTTAAAGGGCCATTATTACTTTGAAAAACATTATATGTAAAACAAATTTAACAAAAGATCTCTTTCGAAATTAAAGTCCTGTACCTGTGCCCGTTAAGCTAAGCGATTTTAATGCAAAGGCGCAAAGGCGCAAAGGAACAATTCCTGATTTGAGCGAGGCCCAAAGCAGGAATTGTTCCTTTGCGTTAAAATCGTTTATGAGCACAGGCACGATAATTAGGTTATGCATGAAGTCTATAATACTTATTGCGATAAGATTAACAATATGTTAAAATTGTGCTAACTGTTTGGTATCTATGTCATTTGCAATCAGTTTTGCAATCAAATTATTGCCTCTCTATTTAAACATATTTCTTGGCTATATTGCCGGAAGAAAGCTTCAAGCAAATCAAGAAATTTTTTCAAAATTAATGTTTTATATCATTAGCCCTTTGATCATTTTCAATGGGGTGATGCATACGCATTTAAATGCCGCGATTTTAAGCCTTCCTTTGATTACTTTTACTATTTCATGCACACTCTGTTTTGCATTTTATCGCCTTTCACGTAAAATTTGGGATGATCCTTCAAAAAATTTAATGGCTTTTAGCGCAGGTTCTGGGGCAACGGGCTATTTTGGAATTCCCCTAGCGTTAATGCTTTTTGACCAGCAAACGGCTGGCATCTATATTCTTGCCATTCTTGGTGTGACTTTCTATGATAATTCACTGGGATATTATATTAGCCTTAAAGGAACATGTACGACTCAGGAGTGCTTAAAAAAAATCATTAGTTTGCCGACTTTGTACGCTTTTTTGATCGGGTTGTTTCTAAATGTTTTTGATTTACAACTTCCAGATGTCTACCATGACTTTATATCCTCTATTAAGGGTGTTTACGTTGTATTGGGGATGATGATTATTGGTATGGGTATGGCTGGTTTAAAAGGATTTAACCTAGATTTTAAATTTGTGGGAATGACTTTTATCGCTAAATTTTTAGCTTGGCCGCTTTTTGCGTTATTTTTAATTCTTTTAGATACAACATTCTTTAAAATTTATGAACCGGCCTCTCATCAAGTATTAATGCTTATTTCAATCGTTCCCTTGGCTATCAATACTGTTTTTATGGCCTCTTTAGTTAATTTTCATCCCGAAAAGGTTGCCGCAACAGTGCTCTTAAGCACGCTCTTCGCCCTCATTTATTTACCCATAATGACATTTGTTTTTCTAAATTTTCATTGAATTAATCAGGTATTAGTTTTAAGTTAAAATTTGATAGACATAAAGGAAAGGAGGGTTCTATGTGTAATTGTAAAAGTCAACAAGGTTGCTGTTCAAAAGACTGCCAATGCGGATGTCAATCCGGGCAACAAAAAGGCTGTGGTTGCCAGAGTGGCTCTAGTTGTTCAAAATCTGGCTCTTGCAGCAGCCATTCTGGATGTGATTACGCGGGCAAATTTTTAGAACTCGCAGATCAGGCATGGATGGAAGTGTTAAAAGAGAAGATTAAAGATCACATTAAATCAAATGCGAAATATATGGATGAACTTGCGCGTTTAATTTCAGAGGCAAATAAAGAAAAGTGGCATAAAAAAATGGAAAATAAGCAATGTTGCAGCAATTTTGAAGAAAGAATAAAAAGCTTTTTTAGTGAATCTTGCCAACAAAAAAATAAATAAAGTGGAAAAATGAAGTTAGCAACGTGGACTCTTTCAATCTTCCTAGCTTTACATTCTATTCACGCAACAGCTCAAGAAAAAAAAGAGGCTCTTAAAGATGAGAAAGAAGTCATTGAGGGCAATCAAAAAAAAATTGATTCCCTCAATTCTTTAGAAAAAGAGCGAACGAATGAGCGGGCGGCGTGGGTATTAGAAACTTCTCAATCAGCCAAAGAGTATGTGGATTTAATTGATCGAGGGGCCTATGAGAAAAGTTGGTCCAAAGGAGATTCAGTTTTCCAAAGAACAATTAGCAAACATGAATGGGCTCAAGCTTTGGAACAAAATCGCAAGCCTCTGGGCAAAGTGATAAGTCGGAAAATAAAAGATCAGCGCTTAGCAATGAACCCTCAAAATCTTCCTCCCGGTCCTTATATGGTTGTTCTATTTGACACCCAATTTGAAAAAGGTTCTTCGAACGAATTATTGACATTGCGCCGAGGTGATGGCGGGGTTTGGCGCGTGTTGACTTACCAAGTGGAATAATCCCGAAAAGCGACGAACCCTGAGATTCTGAACAGGTTCTAATCTCCGGCGAATGAAATACTCAGTAAAAAAATTTCCAATTTAAATTACTTAACATCTATAATTCAGGCATATTAAATTGATTAGAGGAACAACTGTGTTTAATAATAATTATCATATTTTTTTTAAGCTGATGCTTTTATTGCTTACTGCGCCACTTTTTGGCATGGATGAAGAAAAAAAAATTGAGTTAGTCAATGACTTGAGAATTATTAAGCATCACATCGAAACCGGGTACGCACCGGCTCTTTGGAAAAACCAATATAATGGGTGGGATTTAGAGGGCACTTTTAAAAGTTTAAAAAAAGAAATTTTGTCATCAGAAACACTCTCAACCAAACAATTTCATAAAATTGTGCGTAAATTCATGCTGAGCATGCAAGATTACCATGTCGATGTGATTTTTTTTTCGACAGAAAAATCTCAATTACCATTTAGCGTCAAAGGAATTGAGGAGAGATATTTTATCGATTGGATAGATGCCAAACGCTTATCCTCAAATTTTTTTGATATCAATATAGGCGATGAACTCATTGAATTTGACAATCGGCCTATCGCCCATGTCATTGAAGAATTAGCAGAATTTACAAGCAGACATGCAAATCCTAAAACTGATGCTTCTCTTGCACAACAGAAATTGACGATGAGATTGGGTGCTGCAGGGGATATCGTTCCTAAAGGATCGATTCAAATCACTACGCGATCTGCTAAAGATGGCAATTTACTTACACATCAATTACGGTGGGTCTATACGCCTGAGATGATTAAACCCCATCTAGATAGTATCAATTTATTTTCCTCTTGGTGGCCCTTTCAATTAAAACAACAGTGGAGCGACCCTTTTTATCATCTAAAAATGGCTAACCCTCTACATGAAGTTATAGTTTCTGAAAATAATGGTAGAGATGGCGCTTTAGGAAGCAAAAAAAGCTTTTTACCACCATTTGGTGAAAAAATTTGGGACTCTGAAAAAGAGGAGAAATTGATTGATATATCCGATTTCTGGCACGCCTATATTTATCTTCATCCAAAGGGGCATCCTATAGGTTATATCAGAATCCCTCATTATCTCTTTGATAATGATCAAGCGGATGAATTTGGAAAAATCATCAAATTCATGGAAGACAAAACCGATGCGTTAATCATTGATCAAGTTCACAATATGGGTGGATTTATTCAAATGGTCTATCAAATAAGTTCAATGTTGACCGATCGCCCTTTGAATGCCCCTTATCATCGAATAAAACTGACACAAAAAGAAGTGCTCGATGCCTATCGAACATTAGAAAGAATAAAATGGATTGAGTTTGCGGTGGACACAATGGGGATAAATAATGTGAATGATCAAAATGCAGAGGGGAATTTCCAAGAGCTTCTTTTTATGAAAGCTTATTGCGAGAATTTATTAAGGGAATGGAATGAAGGAAATTATTTAACGAGTCCAATTCCAATTGGGGGAGTGGATCAGATTAATCCTCATTCTAAGTATCGTTATACAAAACCGATATTAATGCTCATTAACGAAATGGATTTTTCAGGTGGAGATTTTATGCCCGCGATTATGCAAGATAATCAAAGGGCTGTTCTTTTTGGGACAAGAACAGCAGGTGCAGGCGGATTTGTTTATCAATTTGAATTCCCCAATCAACATGGCATCGCAACCTGCTCTTACACCGCCTCTATTGCGGAAAGGATGAATTCAGATAAAATTGAAGATTTAGGAATAGATCCTGATATTCAATACGAACTCAGTCTAGAAGATCTAGATTCCGGATTCCAAAAATATATTGATAAGGCCAATGATTCAATCGATAGATTAATCGTAGGTACCACAGAAGAAACGTAAGCGAGGTCCAATCTGGAGAATTTATTTTTATTTAAAGATTTATTAACCATTTTTGGATTTTCAATTCTTATTCTTTTGATTGGCTATCGCCTGCACATCCCACCGGTGGTGGGATTTATCCTAACCGGTGTTTTGGCGGGGCCCTATGGGCTGGGCCTTGTTTCCGGAATTGAAGATGTCAATATGCTTGCTGAGTTGGGGATAGTCCTCCTACTCTTTGAAATAGGAATGGAATTTTCTTTAAAAAAACTTGTGCAAATACGCAGGCTTTTTCTTTTAGGAGGTTCTCTACAAGTTGGCTTGACGATTCTTTTAAGTTTTTTTATTTCTAAAATCATAGGACGTCCATTAGGAGAGTCGGTTTTTTTGGGTTGTCTAATATCCATGAGCAGTACTGCCATTGTCATAGGAATTTTAGATCAGAAGGGAGAAACGACAAGTCCTCATGGAAGATTGTCGATTGCGATTTTAATTTTTCAAGATATGGTTGCAATCCCTATGTTGCTGCTCACTCCTTATCTTGCCGGAAATGAAAATTCATCCATTGATTTATCAAACCTATGGCCCTTTATTAAAGGTCTCATTATTTTAGTCACTGTTTTCTTTTGCGCACAAAAATTGATTCCAAAAATTTTGTTCCTTGTTGCCCGAACTCGCAATAAGGAATTATTTTTATTGAGTGTCCTCGCCATCTGCTTCGGGGTAGCATTTTTGACTTCACATTTAGGATTATCCTTAACAATTGGTGCTTTTTTAGCTGGTTTAATTATCTCTGAATCGGAATATAGCAGCGAAGCGATCACACACATTTTTCCTTTTCAGGCATTATTTATAAGTTTCTTCTTTGTATCAGTTGGAATGTTGCTTGATATTGAATTTGTTTTACATCAACCCTGGACCATTTTTCTTTTAGCTATAGGTGTCATTTTACTAAAAATATTTACAGCCTCGCTTGCCTCAATTGTTTTAGGATTGCCGATGAGAACGTCGATTCTAGTTGGTATAGGCTTAAGTCAAATTGGGGAATTTTCTTTCGTTCTTGCAAAAGCTGGAATTTCGCAGGGGTTAGCTTCTGAATATTATTATCAATTGTTTTTAGCAACTGCTCTATTAACTTTAATGATCAGCCCTGTACTCATTCATTTAGCGCCTGCGATAGCGGACTTTATTTTGAAATTATCCATGCCGAAAAAATTGCGTCATGGCTGGCAAGAACAGTTGGGAGAGCAAAAAGAGGTCTTGAATAACCACGTCATTATCATTGGGTTTGGAATTAGCGGACAAAACGTTGCCCGTTCATGCAAATTGGCCGGCATCCCTTATGTCATTTTAGAAATGAACCCAGATACTGTTAGAGAGCAAAAAAAGCAGGGTGAGCCTATTCATTTTGGGGATGCATCGCATGCTTCAATATTAAACCACCTTCAAATTGAAAATGCAAAAGCAATTGCAATCCTTGTCAATGACCCGATAGCTGCCCGAAGAATCGTTCGAGTCTCTAGGGCGACCAATCCATCGATATATATCATTGTTAGAGCGAGATATATCCAAGAAATTTCAACGATCACCCAACTAGGAGCAGATGAGGCCATACCCGATGAATTTGGCACCTCCGTTGAGATTTTCACACGAGTTCTTAGGCAATATCACATTCCAGATGAAGAAATCATCCATTTTATTGATGAAATCAGAGCGGATGGATATGAGATGCTTCGTGCCAAAAATCCCATTTCTACAAAACTATCCGATATTAAGTTGAATTTATCGAATGTAGAAATAGGGACCTTTCGTTTGCATTCAAATTCTCCTTTAATAGGAAAAGCATTATCAGAATCTCAACTTAGAAATCTCTATGGAATGTCGGTGTTGCTCATCAGGCGCGGGGCTCAAATTTTATCCAATCCCAGCCCCGAAACTCAATTGCAAGTTGGCGATGTTGTCGTTGTTTTGGGCGAAAAAGTGCCTCTTAAAAAATCGACAGAGATTTTTGGTTATTAAAATGCATGACTAAATTTCCCCAGGCAAAAGAGCTTCCAACAGATGTTAACAACAATCGCCTCAAGCGCAATCAAGAAGTTTTAAAAGCAATAAAAATTGGCATCACTTGCCGGTTATTCGTTATTGGTTTTGAACTGCTCGGTTATATTTACATTCAAAGCTCTTCCATTTTTCTGGATGCTATCTCTCATTGCACCGATATCATTTCTAGTTTGTTTTTATTGATATGCGTTCGATTGGCACAAAGACCCCCTGACCTCGACCATCCATTTGGACATGGGCGCTATGAACCTTTGGGAGGATTATTGCTAGGTGTTTCATTAAGTGTCATGGGTGGTGTCATGGTTTTTCAGCAAATGATGGCGTTTTTCACCGTTGAGGAGCATAGACATATTTACCCTTGGGCTTGGCTTTTTCCTGCAATTTCCCTATGCATTTTAGAAATTGCTTATCAATTTCTTAAATTTGCTTCAAGAAGATCAAACAGCCCTGCTTTAGCAGCCGATGCTTATCATTTTCGAATAGATAGTTGTACGAGTTTATTAGCAACTCTTGCTTTAGTCATAGCGGCTTTACAGCCAGAAGCGAGCGTATTGATTGATCATATTGGAGCGACGGTGATAGGGATGTTGATGATTATTCTCGGAATCTTGGCTACGCGTATAAATTTTCATCAGTTAATGGACAAAGTCCCCAATTCTTCTTACTTTGCTATGGTTAAAGCGGCGGCCTTAAAGGCGAATGGAGTGGAGGGAACGGAAAAAATTCGCATTCAGCTTTACGGTCCAGATGCCCATGTCGATATTGATATTGAAGTAAAACCTACACTTACAGTCTATAAAGCGCATAAAATTAGCCAGGATGTACGTTTAGAAATTCAAAAAGCATGGCCTGCAGTCCGCGATGTTACAGTGCATATTGAACCCTACTATGCCAATGATCACTAAGGATTCGCTAAGGCTCTCACATATTAAATAATTTTATTTTGTACGAAGGTTAAAACTTCTTGAGCATATACAATTGCTTCTTTCATGACATTCTCGTTAAAATCGGATGATATGCCTGGATATCTTGATTCAATGGCAAAGGGATTAAGAAATTCGAGAGGTGTTTGAAGGGCGTCAAATTCTACATCAATTGAAGAACAACGTTCCATTAAAGCAAGTAAATCATGAGTTTTTTGTAATGGTTGATTTTTATAAAACAGGTAGCCCTTGAGAACTTTTTCTGCACATTGCTGGGTATGGAAAATTGCAACCTTAAGCGTGGGATCTATTTTAGAGGCTAATTCTGCTAAACGTAAATCTTGTTTTGCGCTTTCAAACCAGTCTCTATAGCTTTCCATAAAGGCATTTTCCTTCATGTTTTATCTTATATTGCAATGTGGGGATCATTGCAGCTTGTCTTTCAAATTCACTTTTTGTGTTAACTACAATATCTTTAGCAATGCCTAAACCATGTAATGCATGGTATCCAGGGATAGGTCGCCGATAAGAAGGATCATCTGATTTCTCTACAATAACCATCAAATCTAAATCACTATCTTGATCGGGTAGACCCCAGGCATAGGATCCAAATAAAAAAATTGCTGTAGGAGAGTAGACGGCTACTAAACGGCGTACAACCTCTTCCATTTTCTTTTTGTCTATCATTATATGGGTCCTATTTTAGTATTAGAACATAGTAAAACATAGTAAAGAAAAAAAAAGTAGCACTTTTCTTAAGCTCTTATGATTATGAAAGCAAGATGGTTATATAAATCAATACATTTCCACATACTAACTTCTGAATTTTTTTTCTCCTAAGGTCTTGAAAAAACATAATAAAACACTGGCTTTTTTCCTTCATTCGTATATACTCGTTCTACTTCAAACGTAGAATTTTTACTACGTCGGCTTGGCTCTTCTTTTGCATCTGCCTGCATCGCACAACTTATTCAAGTTGTGCTGCTTCGGCACCAGCTACGCTTGATGCAAAATAAGGCCGCCTCCTTGTAAAAATTTCTATGTTTGAAGTAGAACGAGTATATATTGCTTCCAGCTTTCTGCTGGAAGGAGTATGTAAATGTACGTCCACATGGTACGCATATGGCTCTGAAATTCAATGATTTTCTTCCCAAATCAATCATTTGCTTAAAAGAGGGCTATTCTTGGAATTATTTCTTTCATGATCTTTTTGCGGGGATGAGCGTCGGTGTCATCGCCCTTCCGCTTGCCCTTGCCTTTGCTATAGGATCGGGAGTAAGCCCGGAGAGAGGTCTTTTTACAGCAATTGTTGCTGGGTTTCTTATTTCATTGTTGGGTGGGAGTAGGGTTCAGATTGGTGGGCCAACAGGAGCTTTTGTTGTCATTGTTTATTCTGTGATTCAGAAACATGGTTATGACGGTCTAGCTGTTGCTACTTTGCTGGCAGGCGTGATGATGATCATCATGGGATTTGCCAGATTTGGTGTTCTTTTGAAATTTATACCATACCCTGTTACGGTTGGTTTTACAACAGGGATTGCTGCCGTTATTTTTGTTTCTCAACTTAAAGATTTTTTTGGGTTGCAAATAGAAACGATTCCATCCAAATTTCTTGAAAAATGTTCAATTCTTTGTCAATTTGCACATACTTGGGAGAGTGGTTCTTTGTTAGTTGGAATCTTAACATTGATTATGTTAATTCTTTTAAGATCTTTTTTACCTAAACTTCCAGGTGCCCTCATCGCTCTTTCTTTTGCTACTGTGATTACACAATTTTTTAAGCTTCCATTACCAACAATTGAATCAAATTTTGGCGAAATACCACGCCTTCTTCCTACTCCTTCGGTTCCATCCATTTCTTATGATCTTGTTAAAACTATTTTTCCAGAAGCGATTACGATTGCTTTTCTTGGGGCAATAGAGTCTCTCCTATCTGCTGTTGTGGCCGATGGAATGACAGGTCATAAGCATCGGTCTAATTGCGAGCTTGTGGCTCAAGGGTTTGCAAATATAGGTTCTATCTTTTTCGGTGGCATTCCGGCAACTGGAGCAATCGCTCGAACAACAGCCAATATTCGATTAGGAGCGAAGACACCCATTGCCGGAATCGTTCATGCTTTAACTTTGCTACTCCTCATGGTGTTTATAGCTCCTCTTGCAGGTAAAATACCATTGGCTGCTCTTTCCGCTATCTTAATTTTTGTTGCCTGGAATATGAGTGAACTTCCTCATTTTTTAGAAATTTTAAAAGGGGAGAAAGGGGATGCAATTGTTTTGCTTTTAACCTTTTTGCTCACAGTGGTGATCGATTTAACGGTCGCTATCCAAATTGGTGTCATATTATCCGCTTTTATTTTTTTAAAAAAAATGTCTGATCGAACAACAATAGATACATGCAAAATTCTCATAAAAGAGAATGAGCACGAACGAGAGGATGTGAATGAAGACTTGCTTTTTAGAAATAAGATTCCATCTGATGTCACTATTTTTCAAATCCAAGGCCCTTTTTTTTACTGTGTAGCTGATTTGTTAGATGAGGCATTAATCAGATTAGATCGTATTCCACGCCTTTTCATCCTTCTTCTAAAAAACGCAACTTTGATCGATGCTACAGGGATTCGCGCGATAAAACAGTTCAAGAAGAAATGTGAAAGGAAAGGGATACGATTTATCTTAGCCGAGATGACAGATGAGCAATTAAAATTCCTAGGTAGAGCAAATATCATTGAAACTGTTGGGAAGGAAAATATTTTTAAAGAGCTTAATGATGTTCCTTTTAACTCGACTTTGTACAATTTTTGAACTCATCTTCGGAGAGAAGCTTCCTACAGCTAAATAAATTTCTCGGAAGGGGGAAAACAACCCCTTCCTGCGAAATTTATTACGCTGTAGTTTGCTTCTCTCTCGAATATTCGTCCAAAAATTGTACAAAGTCGAGTTTAA
>JANWJE010000044.1 GCA_025451995.1 Parachlamydiaceae bacterium
AATTCCATTTATTTGCTAAAATGGATCTTTTTGACGTCTTTATTGCCAAATTTTTCGACCATATTTAACTCAATATGCTCTCAAAATTTGGCAATAAATCCATTCAAAAATCTCTCATTTTATCAAATAAAGCGAATTATGCAAGAGGTCTAATGCATAATTTTGAGGTTTTATGAGAATTACAAGAAACAATTTAATAATTAATTCGATCGAAACTCGTAGTAGTAGTCGTCTACACAACCGTCGCATAGATACAATTAGAAAGGCTAGTTTAACAACAAATGATACACACCCCTCCCTTGTTCCAAACAGATTTGAATGTCTTACAAACCCATTATTGGGAATGATCCATTCCTATTTATTTTTAGCTGACTCCTTTCAATTCTTAAGAACCTCTTCACCTCGTCGTTTAAAAGAATATTTAAATGACAAAGCGGTTATCGATTTGTTCAAGAATCGTATTCAATTAAATAGTTTAGAAGCCGTTAAAAGTTTTATTAAATTTTTAGAAAGTAATTCTATACTCTTGACCGAAATTTATCTAGATTTTGACAAATTTAAAAAGAAAAATAAAGATCGAGCCGCAGATCTTATGATTGAGCACCTCGTCGACAACCATCAGAAAATTGAATCCTTGCATTTGAAGGGTTTTCCGATTAAAGATCACCACCTCGAACGTTTCTCGGTTTTTCAGCGTCTTAACTCGATGCATCTAGGGGATTGTCAAGGACTCACTCCAAAAGGATGGGAAGCTTTTCATGCTTTGGCTTCATTAGAGATGTTAACAGTAAGAAATTGTTTTCATATCACCGACGAAGATTTTGCCATATTGGTCGGCGCTCTTCCCCATCTCCACTCGTTTTCGATCGGTGGAACTAGCTATGAATTTGAAGGTTCACATTTGAATAAATTGAAACATCTCCCTTTAAAAGAACTTGAAATCTCCCTCTTCCCTGAAATAAAAGATGAATATCTCGATTTTTTAATGGATCTTCCTTACCTTGAGAAGTTAATATTGAGACATCTCTATAAATTCAGAGGAAATCGATTGCAGTCTTTGAAGAGCCCCAATCTCTTAAAACATTTAAATTTAACTTATTGCTCCTGCCTTAACAACAGGGGTTTGCAATGGATTGCAAACTGCGTTTTTTTAGAAACTTTTATTTTGAGAGATTGCATTATTCTTTCAGATGATGCGTTGGAACATTTAAAACATCTCCCCTCATTAAATCTCGTCTATTTAGCTATAGAAAATTTTGAAAATATAGACAATTTGCCGGCGACAAAATTTTTGAGATTAGTAAAAAAAGGAACAAATTTAACGAACAACCGATTGAAGAAGTTTTTAACAGAGCATTCCATCGAGCTTATCAATCGCTCTTCAAAAGTGATACAACCTTTCTTGGAGGAGATTTCTCGGGATTGTTAGATTTTTTTTTGCGAATCATGGAATACCTCCCTTTTCATCCGCACCCAGTTGGAAAACCGGATGATAATCTAACATTAATTCTTCGATAGTAGATCTATCGGTTAAAAAACTATCTAAATCTTCCGGATCAGTCACTGACCGAGGATAGTGGAGTGTATCTATGTATGTTTGCCTATTGGCCTTAGCTATGATATTTTTATCACCTTTGACGCATAAAAATGGTTGAGACGAGTCAGATTGTTCGTAGATCAAAACATATGTATTGCCTGCGATAGGCCCCTCTCCTAATCTTTTTTCCATACCTCCAACATACGGATTATTCCGCCCTTTGAGAAGCATGGCAATTCCACACCCCCCATTGGAATCGATGAATGTCATGATGGGATATTTCAAATCTTCAGCCTTGATATGAGAGATATCTTTTAATGCAGTCATATCTAAAGTGGGAGCATTATAGATAATATTTTCATATTGTTTATTAATTTTAGAAATCGCAACAAAAGATTTAATTTTTTGATCAGTGTTTGATAAATTTTTAAATAAATTTTGAGACAGCTCATAAAATTCATTATACAAATTAAACAAAATATTCATATTAAAATCTCTACAATTAAACTACTAGTGTATGGAAAATTAATATTTTAGTCAATTCGAATGAGTACTGCCGGCTCTTATTACAATGTTAATTAAATTAATTTAAAAACCAATTCTCAAATCGGTGCCCGAGTAATCCTATTTGAAATACTCAAAAATTTTAAAAACACTTCATTTTCAACTCGGCTTTGTATAATTTAGGTTCATTTAATTAAATTATACAAAGTCGAGTTAACGGATGCAAACATTTCCAACAATCCACTCATTAAACGAAATAGACCCATATCTTCCTGAATTAAATGAAGATGAATGGGGAATTATCTCTTTAGATTTCGATCAAACTCTTGTTCTTCCAAAACTTATTTTAGCGAGTGAGCATGTTTATTATTTTGTGAAGCAAAAAAATGTGGAGCATGGGATCCAACCGCGCGCTCATGTTTATTGGACTTTTAAAATGAGGGAATCAACGCCTTATCAAACATGTGAAAATGTCGAAGAAATCAATGATTTATTAAAAAAATGGCGTATGAAAGGATGGACTATCAAAATTCTCACAGCCCGCATTCAAAATACAGCCGATGCAGCTTTTTTACATTTGCAAAGCTCAGGTCTTGATTTAACACCTGAAGATATGATTTTTAGTGATCGAGATGAAGAAATTCATCAAGGTTCAGTCAAAGACGATCTTTTGATCAATTGGATGAAAAAACAAGAAGAATGGAAAAAGAAACGAAAAGTTTATGTTTTTTCCGCTGACGATAGATATGACCATTGTATTTCAATCAAAAAAATATCAGAGAAAATCCACCATATCGCAGTTTCCTGTTTTCACTATCTAGCAAAACCGGCTGAGCCGAACCTTACTCAAGAGCAACTCACACAATCTTTAGTGCAATTGCATGCCTATCATTTAAATATTCCCATCCCTAATGATGAGGAAGCCCTCTTAGAAGATCGTGTACAGGCAGCAAAACGCGGGTTTTGCCTTGCTGAGATTACCGCCCAAGCTGTTTATGAGAAAATCATGCAAATCTCAGGCTTAATTGACACAAAAAAGGGCCTTTAAAGCATATACTGTTTCCAGTTGAATATTGGAATTTTGGGCTAGCTTGAAAGCTCCCGCGGTTGAGAGATCGCAAGAGGCATAGTATTAAACCACTACAATGCCTCTTGCGATCTCTCAACCCCGGGGCTTTGAAGCAGCCCAAAAATCCAAGATTCAGCTGGAAGCAGTATATACTTTAATAGGAACCTCCTCAGGAGGAGTAGGGGCCGGAACGGGTCAGGCGGTAACGGGCACTAGAATCCCGTGCCTGTGCCCATACCGAGAGGCAAGAGCACAGGCACAGGCACTGGATTTTGAAATTGTTTCGGTATAAGTCGAGATCATATAAAATAACTTGAAAATATAAATTACTAAAGAATATAATTAGCTTCTTATTATTTTTTGTTAATTATATTTATGCATATTCAAATCAATGATGCTTTTAATTTTATCCCCCATCCCACCTACTCGGATGGATATTCATTAGAAGGGCGTCTTTTTTCTTTTGGGATGGCCTGTAAGCATCTCATTTATCTCCCTGTTGAACCGATTCTATATTTTTCACTCGGCTTAGGTTCCTTAGCTATCCATTATTCCCTGAAAGATAAAGTCAAAGAAGTTTCAGAGATTTCATTCTATGAAATCGGAAAAAGCCTTCTTATCAGTGCTTTTATTGCACCAATTATACAAATCATTTTTATTGCTAAAGCGATTTTGGGAATCATCCATCCCGGTTTTTATTTTAAACCCACACTTCTTAAAGTTTATTTTGACGAGCTTGCCCTTCTAGCACAAGAACTCGGCTGCGAGGAGAAATTAGGGGAGCTATTTAAAAAGGCAAGCGCAAATCTGCTCGAAGAATTTTCCTATGGAAGACAAGAATACTATTTAAATCTTTTTGAAGTGGATTTAGCTATTATCACAAAAAAATTAAGAGAAGATCAACTGACCAAAGAGGATAAAATTGCTATTTTAAAAATGTTTGATTCTTATCCAATGGAAAAAGACGATGATGGTTCCGGACTTTCCGCTTGCCCCCCCGGTTTTGGTCGATTGCTCGAGCAAATATGCTATTCTTTAAATACACCTCAAAAAGAAGAACTCATCCTCCCTTGGCTGATCGTGGAACACAAATTAGCCATTATCAATCAAATCATCATGTTATGGGATGCAAAAAAAAAGATCTCTGCTCTTATCGATCCTCCACATTTTTTTAATATCATTTTAGTTAAAATCGGCAAAAAAATTGGCATTCCCGATCATATGATCGAAACTCCTCGCAAAGATCATTTAGTTGATAGTGCGGCTCTTTCAGAAAAAGAAGAAATAGAATTTTTGAAATTATTCAACCTTAAATATTCGAAAAAATGTACAGTTACTTATTTGTTAGAGCGTATAAACAGCCAATATGACGGAAGACCTGGTTTAAAAAACTTCAGAAATTCAATCATCAAAAAATTATCAGAAATAGCGACTGAAAAAGAAATTTTAGAATCAAAAACAGAAATTAAGGATTTGTTTAAAATTGGAGACGATTTAGCTGAAGATCCAAGCTTCTATGTTAAATGGCGTTATTTTCTTTACCCATCGATCGATCCCTCTGATGAAAGGGCCTCTGATTTAAATGAAGCAGCTATTTTAGCTTATGCGGCAAGCACCGGGATTAAGTTCTAATCAACGCGAGTTAATCAAAATAGATTTTCTTCAAAAATTGCCATCTAAACGTCTTGTTTTTTTCAAAATCGCATTCTAAATTTGAAATTCCCTTTGCCAAAATTTCAATTTCAGAGTCCAATAAACGATAAAGAATATGTCTTGAGCGATCTTCAGAAAATCTTTTTAATAAATTTTGAAAAGACCTCTTAAGAAGAGAATGAAGGCGGAGAAGCCTGATGATTCCAAAAAATAAAAGAAAGATGGGAAGTAATTTGACTAAATTAAAATAAATGTTAGAGGGATGATGAACAAATAATTGATAGAAGTCTGTCAATATTGCGATAAGTAAGCTAATGATAAACAGTGCGCTCTCTTTGGAAGATGCAATGATAGGGCCAAAAAATCTTCGAAAAGAGGAGGGAGATGTTTGGTAAGCAAAAAATTCCTCAAACTTTTCTTCATGATACATCATTCGACCCGCATGGCATAATTCATGCGCAATTAACTCTTTTCGATTATAGATTTTTAAATAGGTTGTTTCTTTAAGAAAATTTTTACGAAGCTGCAAGAAAGCCGCAGTAGGGCTTTTTTCTAATTGAAAGATCCATGCACAGCCTCCATGCCAAGGGGCGAGTTTCTCATTGCTAAAATAAAGAGGAACCCAGCTCGGCCGAATGCCAAACAGTTTGTCAGTCAGGTCAAAGCTTTCTTGCAAAATCCCTTGTGCGTTGTGAAGATTTTCAAAAGGAAAATCAGCATGCTGTTTTAACTCATTCTCCAGATTTAAACAAAAACGGACTCTTTCTAAGAATTCCTCCTCGCTTTCTTGAGGACCGGGGATAAATCCCAGCGCATTGAACCTTTGCCAGTCATTTTTTTCATTTGCATCTAATACCATGGATCACTTTTAGCATGAAACGACAATAACGACAATAATGACAATAAGAACAATAACCTCGACTTTGTACAATTTTTTTTAACCTACTTTCGCTATTAGACCTCTTGCCGTCATTACTGTCTTTAACGCGAGTTCTCTAATGTCGTTACTCACCTTACGCACTCTAAGTGCGTAAGGTGAGGTCGTTATTGTCTTTGGCCCCCTTTTCCCTCCGAACAAAAAATTTTGCTTGAAAGAGGTATTCCCTTTATGGCAGGATCGTTTCATTTCTCGTCTTTTAGATCTCAATTATGGAGAACCCAAGCCATGGAGTACCCAAGCCTATGTTAACCGATGACTATGAAGAATTTACTGAAAGTCAAATTAAAGTTTTAAATCGTTATGTCACAAATTCTTCGAGTCACATATTTGCCTTGAGAAACCTCCCCGAAGTCATTAAAGGGGCCTTATTTTCAAGGTATTCCCGCTCAAATTTAGGCCTGCGATCCCTTCTATTAAAGGAATTCATCGCTAATAACGAAGAAGCAGCCTTCGCATCCATTGTCGGAAATTTTCCCATCGACGAGAGGGATCAAAGCTCGCATGACCAAACGGAAGCCATCAAGAAGGCTCAAGCTTTTTATGATCGCATTCTGGATGGATATGGCGATGATTCGATAGGCGAGTTAGGAGGCGCCCATCTAGCGATTGAAAACATCTCCATGCTGGCCGCCAAGTTAATCGAAGACTGCAGAATCGGCGGGTCTCCATTAGAAAAATCGACCCGCTATATCTATTTTGATCAAAAAGTGAAGGGGGAATACCTTTTTTATCGAGAACCCATTCTCATGACGTCAGCCTATCGGGATAGGTATATTGAAACATGTAATATGCTTTTTGATACTTACAGTCGGTTAATCCCTCCTATGACTGCATTGATCGAACAGCGATTTCCAAAAGATCCCCTTGTCTCCAAAGCTGCGTATGCGGCCGCTCTTAGAGCAAAAGTGCTCGATTGCTTAAGGGGTTTATTGCCCGCATCGACTCTTACGAATATGGGTCTTTTTGGCAATGGCCGTTTTTTTGAATCGCTTTTGCATAAATTGCATTGTCAAAATTTAGTAGAATTACAAGATATCGGCAAAAGGAGCTATGAAGAGCTCGCTAAGATCATCCCATCGTTTGTAAGGCGTTCGGAAGTTAACCATCGGTCTCATCAAAGCTATAGCCAATTTCACGAAGCGATGCAAACCGAGCTCCGATTGATCGGGGAACAGCATATTCCTCACTGTGAAAGAGCCTTTCAACCGGGAGTTAAATTGATCGATTACGATCGCAATGCAGTGGTCAATATTGCAGCTGCCTTAATGTATTCCATCGGTGATAAGGGACTTGCTGAATTGCGGCACTATTGCAAACATTTATCCGATGAAGAAATCGCGCGCATTTTAGATGCAGCCTGCAATGCTAGAGAAAATCGGCGGCACAAATCCCCAAGAGCCCTCGAGCATGCCGAATTTACTTTTGAAATCGTCACCGATTTCGGCGCTTATCGCGATCTCCATCGCCATCGCATCCTCACCCAAGAAAGACAATTTCTTTGCTGCGACTATGGCTTTTATACCCCCTCAGAAATTCTAGATACCCCTTATGAGGATGAATATTGCCATGCCCTTGCCCAAGCCAAAGAGGTGTTTGATCTTATCGCGGCAGAACTTCCCGAAGAAGCCCAATACATTGTCCCCATGGCTTATAACATCCGCTGGTATTTCCATATAAACTTACGCGCCCTTCAGTGGCTGTGCGAACTGCGCTCCTCTCCGGCCGGCCATCCAAGCTACAGGTACATTGCCCAGGCCATGGCCCGCCAAGTGTGCGATCAATTCCCCCAATTCGAGCGCTTTTTCAAGTTTGTCGATTTCGAAGGTTACGAACTCGGCCGACTCGAACAGGAACAGCGCAAAGTGGAAAAGCAGCAATACTTGATTAGTTAGAGGAAAATGAAGTAAAGTAATTTTTTATAACAAGTCTCTAAATTTGCTTTATTTGAAAAAAAGGAAGATCTATGAAAATATTTAAAAAACCATTTTTTTTGTTTTCTTTCTTATTAATAAGCTTAAATTCAATGGTTTTTGCGAAAAATGACAATTTCTATAAAACCAAGGATTTTGAAGGTACTTGGTCGTTTTTTGGAGGTGCTCAAGGAGGATTAAGTGGTAATACTGGTCTTGCAATTTCTCAATTTGGAATTTTAGTTTTAGATAAAAAAGGGAATGGAAAATTACTAAGTAATGTAAGGGCTTCTTGGTCCGGGGGATTAGGAACACCGATTAACAATGCAGAACAACCTGCACCATCAACTGTTACTTTAGAATTAACCCGACCGGAATTAGGAGAAGGTGTTTTGACAATTTTAAGTAATCCAAGTATTCTTGGTCCAACTGTTGATTTAAAATTTGCGATTATTGTTATTAGAGGCAATCAAAAAAAGAAAGTACAAAAATTTTATGCTCATCTTACTGAAGTCATACCTGTTATTTCAGGCAAGGTGCCTAACTGTTTACCTGTTTTAACTTTTGAAAGACAATTCGACGACTAAAAGCTTCGTGAGACTGAGAATTTTTTAGCAAGAATAATCTTAGAAAAAATCTTGACAAAAGAATCGAATATTTAGATAAGTGCTATTTTAGCCAAAATTTTATGATCTGAAGAAAAAATGAAAAATTATACGATCATCAGTTCAATGCTTTTAATGATTTTTACATTAAACTATAATTTGACTGCCCCCGACTTCTGCCATTTAGTGCGGTTTTAAAAAGAAACCGCGTAATTCTTTTTTTTATTTTAAACGCAAAGATGCAAAGGCGCAAAGAGAACTTTAAAGGCCATTGACAATTCGGGTAATACCATCCTTAACATATTCCTGACCAAAATTTATAAGAAGGTCAAGCTTTTTACCTGTTAACCGAAGGGTTAGTTGTTTTTCCGTCTTAAGACCTCAAAGTGCTAATTCGTGACATAGACAGCTTTCGTATACACCTTCAAGCAATCCTGGACCACCTAATATCTTATGAACTTCTATTGCTGCTCCAATGATTTTATGAGAAATGTCATTTTCCATTTCTTTGCGCCTTTGCACCTTTGCGTTAAAATAAAAATTTAAAAGATAGCTTTTAGTGCGGTTTTTTGCATTAGAAAAAAAAATATAACTTGTTGCAATTCAATGTTGATTTTTTTGAAATTGTCAATTTTTGAAATTTTGGCAGAAGTCAGGAAAGAAAAAGAGAAAATTGCATCAGAGGAATCTTCGCATGCGAATGAATTGAAATCACGCGATTGAAACGAAATTTTCGCCATCTATAGTTTCCCATAAATTTTCAGGGTTTGATTTAACATATTGTTCATGCGCTTCTTCGCGCCATTTTTTTCGATTTTCAGCTGCAATTTTGCGCTTTAAGTCTTCACATGCGACATCGACGAGTTGGGTGATGGTGGAAAATCCGTATTTTTTATAATCTTTAATAAAGGATTCATTCTTTAACCTGCCTAAATGCATTTCTTCTGCCTCCAATAGCGGGAGTTCCACTTTTTGATGGTCCACTATATAAAAGGTATCATAAGCCCAATTTATTGTTTAATAATGTGAACAAATATCATTTTTTTGCGATTTTAACACTTTTTTTGGTGGCAATAGCTGCTCATTTCCTTTAATCTTTTAGTCTTATCCATTTTTCGATAGGTTATCTATGAGTTCTGATACATTCCGCCAAGGGAGTTTGCTCGGGGGCATCCTTCTCATCGCCGGATGCTGCATCGGTGCGGGGATGCTGGGTTTGCCGGTATTGAGCGGTCAAGCCGGGTTTTCACCATCTATTGTCATGTTTCTTGTGTGCTGGTTATTTATGCTTTGCACCGGCCTTCTATTGCTCGAAGTCAATCTTTGGTATGGGGGCGGCATTAGCATCATCACTATGGCAGGGAAAACATTGGGGCGCCCCGGCCGCATAGTCAGTTGGTTGGTGTACCTCTTTCTTTTTTATTCCCTAATGGTCGCGTATGTGGCAGCAAGCGGATCGTTGATCGCCGATTTTTTTGATGAAAGGCTGGGGTTAACACTCCATTCCAACCTTGGCAGTTTGCTCTTTTGCCTCCTTTTTGGATTGCTTCTCTACTTAGGCACAGGCGCTGTCGATTGGTTTAACCGGCTGCTCATGCTCGGGTTGATTATTTCCTATGTCTGTTTAGTCACGTCCGGTATAAGTTATGTGAAACCGGCCTTGCTCGCCCATCGCGATTGGGCTGCGGCCACTTGGGTGATCCCTGCGGCCATTCTTTCCTTTGGATACCACAATTTGGTCCCCAGCTTGACAACTTACTATCATGGCGATGTCAGCTCATTAAAAAAAGCCATCATCATCGGCAGCATCATCCCTCTCTTTATCTATTTCATTTGGGAATGGTTAATTTTGGGTATCGTCCCCTTCGAAAATTTTAAAACCGCACTTGCACAAGAGGAAATCGCTACTGAAGCTTTAAAAAATGCAGTAGGGGTTTCTTGGGTGCTCGATGTGGCCCAAAGCTTTGCATTTTTTGCAATTGTCACCTCTTTTTTAAGTGTGGCTTTGAGTTTCGTCGATTTCTTAGCTGATGGGTTAAATATCAAAAAAAATCCGAGAGGGAAAATATTGCTCTCATTGCTAGTCTTGGCCCCTCCTTTTATTTGCACTCTTCTTTATCCGACGATTTTTATTTCAGCATTAAATAGCGCCGGTGGTTTTGGAGCTGTGATTTTATTTGGAATTTTGCCCGCGCTAATGGTGTGGAAAGGAAGGTATAGCCAAGCGGAAAAGAAACCATCGATTGTTCCAGGGGGCAAACCGCTTCTTATTCTTGTGATCGCGTTTTCCATCTGGGTCATGTTACTTCAATTGTTTTAGAGGAATGATGACGATACCCAACTCTGCTCGTTTTATTGGCGGCATATTGATGGTCTCCGGAACAACAATTGGCGCAGGAATGCTCGCTCTGCCTGTAGTGACCGGATTTGCAGGTTTTATCCCCTCCATTGTCCTATTCATTCTGTATTGGTTGTATATGACTTTCACAGCGTTGCTTATGCTCGAAGTCAATTTATGGATGGATCCCCATACGAATTTAATCACCATGGTAAAGCGGACATTAGGAAAAGGGGGTCAAATCATCAGTTGGATCATCTACCTGTTTCTGCTTTACACCTTAACCACCGCCTACCTTGCCGGCGGGGGCCCTATATTAATCGATTCCTTCTCTGCCTTGACATCCATTCAATTGCCTCGTTGGGCCGATCCATTTCCTCTTCTCCTATTATTTGGATTTTTTGTCTATCAAGGAGCTCGCTCTGTCGATTATATCAATCGATTTTTAATGGTTGGATTAAGTGTATCCTATATCTTGATGATCATTTTTTTAGCACCTCACGTTCAAACCAAATTGCTCCAATATATGGATTGGAAGGCGCTTTGGATTCCTGTCTCCATTGTGTCGACCTCATTTGGCTTCCATATCATTATCCCAACACTTTCAGATTATTTAGAAAGGGATGTCAAACAATTAAAATGGGTAATTGTCATTGGGAGTTTTATCCCATTATGCGTTTATATGAGCTGGGAAATTTTAACTTTAGGGATTATCCCTTTACATGGCTTATCGGAAGGCTTTAATAAAGGGCTAGATGGCGCCTCTCTATTAGGGGATTTTTTAAACAATACGAAACTCGGATTACTCGCGAGGCTCTTTTCTCTTTTCGCCATCATCACCTCCTTTTTAGGGGTTTCCTTATCCTTGCGCGATTTTCTATCGGACGGCCTCGGAATCAAAAAAAACATGCAGGGAAAAATGATGCTCTACCTATTTACTTTTCTCCCTCCGCTTGTAATTACCCTCATCGATCCAAGGGCATTTTTGGATGCTTTGCAATACGCCGGGGCTTTTGGAGTTGTTACTCTGCTTGGTTTACTTCCTTGTTTAATGGCATGGAAGGGACGGCCTCTTCATCGAGGAGACTTCCAAGCGCCCGGAGGACACTGGGCTTTGACCATCGCACTTCTTATTTCATTAGCTGTCATCTCGCTAGAAGTTCTTAACAAAACAGGAATTATCCATGAGTGAAAAAAAAGAAAAAAAACGGATATTAACCGGCGATAGGCCAACAGGGCATTTGCATTTAGGTCATTGGGTGGGTTCCATCAAAAATCGAGTCGCTTTACAAGAACAATATGAATGTTATTTTATCATCGCAGACCTCCACACCCTTACAACAAAACCGCAAAAAGAAGACATTTTACGGCTGAGAGACCATATGCGCAGCATGGTGATCGACTATTTAGCGTGCGGAGTTGATCCAAAAAAATCGACCATCTATTTGCAATCGGCAGCACCCGCTGTTTTCGAAATGAACCTTATTTTCGAAATGTTGATTTCAGTCAATCGTTTAACCGGCCTTCCAAGCATTAAAGAAATGGCCCGCAATGCCCATTTAGATAGTGAAAACGTTCCCTTTGGACTCATCGGTTATCCCGTGTTGCAAACAGCCGATATCCTCATGCCTCGAGCGCACCTCGTTCCGGTCGGAAAAGATAATGAAGCGCACATTGAGCTCGCTCGCGATATTGCAAGGCGCTTTAATCAATACTACGGAGAAGTATTTCCATTACCGGAAGCCATGTTAAGCGAAACACCGACATTAATTGGGACAGATGGAAAAGGAAAAATGAGCAAATCGGCCCATAATACTATTTTCCTTTCGGATGATGCGAAAACGGTTGAGAAGAAAGTGAAGGGGATGTACACAGACCCTAATAGAATTCATGCCCATCAATGCGGGACTGTCGAAGGCAATCCGGTCTTCATCTATCATGATATCTTTAATCCCCGCAAGGATGAAGTCGACGATTTAAAAGCCAGATACCGTGAAGGAAAAGTGGGCGATGTTGAAGTGAAAGAAAAATTAACGATTGCCATCAATGAATTTTTAGATCCCATCAGAGAAAAAAGAAAACACTTTGAAAACGAAAAAGGACTCATTGAAGAAATCATTTACGATGGCACCGAAAAAATGAATATCATCTCCCAAGCAACTTTAAAAGAGATGCGAAGCGCTATGGGAATAGGCGGCGCATGGAATAAAATCTCCCGCATGGCAAGGGAGCGAAAAGGATAATCCTTATGAGACAACTTTTTCAATTGCAGACAGAATTTGAAGCGCGGGGTGATCAACCCCAGGCAATTGAAAAATTAACTGCCGGCATTCTTGCAGACAGGCGATCCCAAGTCCTTTTAGGGATTACCGGCTCTGGTAAAACGTTCACCATGGCAAATGTCATCGCTCGTGTTCAAAAACCGACATTGATTTTGGCGCATAATAAAACATTAGCTGCACAGCTTTATCAAGAATTCAAAACCTTTTTTCCCAATAATGCCGTCGAATATTTCGTCTCCTATTACGACTATTATCAGCCTGAAGCATACGTGCCGAGAACCGATACTTATATCGAAAAAGACATGTCGATCAATGATAAAATCGACAAGATGCGCCTGAGCGCCACCCGTTCCTTGCTCGAACGCTCCGATGTGATTATCGTCTCCTCAGTCTCCTGCATCTACGGTTTAGGCTCGCCTGAATATTATCGCGGAATGAACTTAACACTTTCTGTCGGAGAAGAAAGACGCCGCGATGACCTCTTGCTCCATCTCGTAGAAATGCAATATAAGCGCAATGATATCGAATTTATTCGCGCAACCTTCCGTGTAAGAGGAGATGTCCTCGATATTTTTCCAGCCTATGAAGAGGACATCGCCATCCGTGTGGAATGCTTTGGCGATGAAATTGAAAAAATCAGCGAAATCGATCCTTTAACTGGGCGAAAAAAAAGAGAACTTCAAACAATCACCATCTACCCCAGTTCCCACCACGTCACCCCTGAAGAAGTGCGTTGGAAAGCCCTTCAAACAATTAGAGCTGAATTAGAAGAAAGAAAACTCTACTTTGAAAAAGAAAACAAATTGTTAGAGCTCCAAAGAATTCAGCAACGCACCCTTTATGATTTAGAAATGTTGAAAGAAGTGGGGACGTGCAAAGGGATAGAAAATTACTCGCGCCATTTCAGCATGAGACATCCAGGCGAGCCTCCTCCATGCTTAATTGACTATTTCCCAGTTGATTATTTATTGGTCATCGATGAATCGCACCAGTCCCTTCCTCAATTGCATGCAATGTATAATGGCGATCGTGCGCGGAAACAAACGCTTGTTGATTTTGGTTTTAGACTTCCTTCAGCCTATGACAATCGCCCTTTGAAATTTGAAGAAACCTATGCGCGCATGCATCAAGTCGTCTTCGTTTCAGCAACACCCGGCTCTTGGGAGATTTTAGAATCTGGTGGTGAAATTGTCGAGCAGGTCATTCGACCCACAGGCCTGCTAGACCCTATTATTGAAGTGCAACCAGCTTCCGGACAGATTGATCATTGCTTAGAGGAAATTAGAGTGCATGTTAAAAAAGGAGGAAGGGTTTTAGTCACCACTTTAACAAAAAAATTAGCAGAAGAGTTAACCTCTTATCTCAATGATCTCGATGTAAAAACAAAATACCTTCATTCCGATATCGATACCATCGAAAGGATTCAGATTATAAGGGATTTGCGATGCGGCGGATTTGATGTCTTAGTGGGCATCAATCTATTGCGGGAAGGACTAGACATTCCGGAAGTTTCTCTTGTCGCTATCTTAGATGCGGATAAAGAGGGATTTTTGCGCAGTGAAACCTCTCTCATCCAAACCTGCGGACGAGCGGCCCGAAATGCAGAAGGTCGAGTGATTATGTACGCTGATAAAATCACAAAATCTATCCAAAGCACTCTGGATATCACGCGCGCAAGACGAGCTCATCAAGAAGAGTATAATCAAAAGCATGGCATTACACCCCAAACAGTCAAAAGGGAAATTTCAGTCTTAGTTGAATCTGATGAAGATCAAATTTCCTATCCATTGCAGTATGCAGATAAAGCCCTTGAATTAGCTGAAAAACAAAATCACTACCTAACGATTGAAGAAGTGCGCAAAAAAGTGAAGGAATGCGAAGTGGAAATGAAGGCCGCAGCCAAAGAAATGCGCTTTGAAGATGCAGCAGAATGGAGAGATAAAATGAGGCAATTCCAACAAATGGAACTAAATTTGAGTTAATATGGCTAAGATTCTTATTTATTCTTCGAATGTGATTGGCAAATCGATGGCAGGGGCTGCCATCCGCCCATGGGAATTTGCCAAGGAATTATCCAAAGGCCATCAAGTCGTCCTCCTCACTCCCAATTTACCCGATCTTGAATCAAAAAACTTTGAAATCATCCCTTTAAAAGATCCCAAAACCAAAAAACATTTTAAAACAGCGAAAGTTCTCATCGTGCAAAGATTGACCTTTCCACTCGCATTTATGGCAAAACGATATGGGTTAAAAATCATCATCGATGCCTATGTCCCCGGCCCTTTGGAATTATTAGAACATTTTAAGCATGATCAATTAGATCAAAGGGAATCAAAAGTCCGTTCTGAAATCACCAATGTGAGCTTAAGTTTTCAAATGGCGGATGGGATTCTTTGCGCAAGCGAAAAACAAAAGGAATTTTGGCTTGGATTTCTAACAAGCCAAAAACTGATCAGCCCAACCCTCTATGATATCAATCCGACTCTTGACCATTTTCTGGCTATTGTTCCCTTCGGCTTGCCTTCCAATCCACCCAAAAAAATAAGCCAGGGCTTGAAAGAAAAATTTGGATTTTCCGATCGGGATAAAATCATATTATGGGGCGGAGGGATTTGGAACTGGTTTGACCCACTCACCCTTATCAAGGCGATGAAGCTATTAAAAGACAGGCCTGAGATTAAACTCGTTTTTATGGGTGTAAAACCGCCTGACCCTACATTGCCGACAACAGCGATGAGCGCAAAAGCTGTTGAGCTGGCAAAAGATTTGCATTTACTGAATCAAACTGTTTTTTTTAATCATGACTGGATTCCCTATGAAGAAAGGCAACATTTTCTTCTCGATGCAACCATCGGCATTTCAACCCATTTTGAACATTTAGAAACGAGGTTTTCATTCCGCACCCGCATGCTCGATTACTTGTGGGCCGACTTACCCATGATCGCAACAATCGGTGATTCTTTTGCTGAAATCATTAGCAAATACCAATTAGGCACCGTTGTTCCCTATAAAAATGAACAAGCCTTGGCCCAAGCAATTGTCAATCTGATCGACAACGACCTCCTTCAAAAAAAAGCAAAAGAAAACATCGCCAAGATCAAACACACCTTTTTTTGG
This sequence comes from Parachlamydiaceae bacterium, assembly GCA_025451995.1. GTDB lineage: Bacteria > Chlamydiota > Chlamydiia > Chlamydiales > Parachlamydiaceae > JANWJE01. The sequence goes on from JANWJE010000044.1 coordinate 15,956, forward strand.
CCAAATGCCATTATCCCTTTGAAACAAATGATCGATCGACTAAGCGATTGCCCCCCTCAAGTCGATCGTTGGCAAAACGGGCGCTTACTCGCAAAATTTTTATTCACAAAAATTCGTGAAAGGGGCTTAAAATCATGCCTACAGCAATATTTAGGTTCGTTTTTTTTGATCTTTTTGATTCAAAGCATATTTACAATCCGTTTTAATGTCTAATAATCGAACTGCATGCAAAAAAAAGACTGCGAGCCTGAGAGGTTATGTCTTATCCATGAAAATCATAAAATTATATTTGCGATTTTCATGAAAAAATGATAAAATGCAAAGATGACATACAAAGATCGCCCCTCCTATTTAAAGAGAATTCAGGACGATTTCGAAATCGTTCCAATTATCGCATTGCTAGGACCCCGGCAATGCGGAAAGACCACGCTAGCTAAACAATTTGCTTTGCATTTTACCTCATATGGAGATGAAGAAGTCCATTATTTTGATCTGGAAGATTATACTGATCTCGCTCGTTTAGAAAATCCAAAACTCACTTTCGGCGCGCTTAAAGGATTGATTATCATTGATGAAATTCAAAGAAGGCCTGACCTTTTTCCATACTTACGCGTGGTAGCTGATACGATGCCTCTTAAATTTTTGATTTTAGGAAGTGCATCGCGCGATTTAATTCGGCAGAGTACCGAGAGCTTAGCCGGAAGAATTGCATACATCCAAGTAACACCCTTTACATTAGAAGAAGCAGCCGATCAAAATAAATTATGGATCAGAGGAGGATTCCCCCGTTCTTATTTAGCAGAAAGCGATGAGGCGAGTTTTCGGTGGCGAATGCTTTATATGCAAAGCTATTTCGAAAAAGACCTTCCCTCTTTTGGGATGGCTCTGCCACCGCAGCGGCTTCTTCGCTTTTGGTCTCTTTTAGCTCAATATCATGCCAATATCGCCAATTATTCACAGATGGCGCAATTTATCGATGTTTCTGTCCCCACTTTAAAAAATTATCTGGCTTTATTGGAGGGCACGTTTCTTTTGAGAACGCTAATGCCTTGGCATGATAATCGAGGCAAAAGGCTGGTCAAAAGCCCAAAACTTTATATTCGCGACAGCGGTATTTTTCACGACCTTTTAAATCTCAAAAGTTACCAAGATGTGATTTTAGATCTTCGAAACGGAGCCTCTTTTGAAGGATTTGCTTTAGAAGAAGTCATAAATTCTTTAAATGTACGCTCAGAAGAATGTTATTTCTGGGCCACTCATCAAGAAGCCGAACTCGATTTATTCCTTATTTACAATGGAAAGAGATTGGGTTTTGAGTTCAAATGCACAGATCAGCCCAAAAGGACAAAATCGATGGAGAGTGCCCGTCAATATTTAGAACTAGATCATCTTTACATTGTAACACCGATTGAAGAGACCTTTCCACTGGACGATAAAACGACCGTTTTAGCCCTAAAAGACGTCAAGAAGAGACTTCTTAACTGATAGACTGATCGTGATTCAAAATTTTGCCTAATGAAAGTTCCTTCCAAAGCAAAAATTAACGATGGAAATGATGGAACGATATAATGATTGAACAAAGCATGAAAGGTTTAAAAATATTTAAAAACCTTATCGTTATATCGCTATATCATGTCCATCGTTGATTTTTCTGCGCGGCAAACTCTTGTTTTTATCATGGTTTTTATCAAACTTTTGAACTTTTTTGTGAAATGGGCCGAGTCATGCGATTTGCAAATATGTTTAGAATCAAAAAGAAACAAAAAGCGGATCATCAAAAAGTGAAACTTCCGTTTTAAGTGGGACATGCAACCATTTGACGTAAACGTTGTGGATTATCATTAATTTTTGGAGAATTTATGAACAAGCAAAGAAAGCCAACAACTCCTGGAGAAATTTTACTCGAAGAATTTTTGAAACCTTTAGGAATTACTCAAAAGGCCCTCGCCGATCATATTGGGTGCGATGTTAAAGTAATCAATCGCATCGTTAATGCGCGATCAGCAGTGACATTAATGCTTGCTGTAAAGCTTGCTATGGCCTTTGAAACGACACCTGAGTTTTGGATGAATGCTCAAAGAGCATTGGATCTATGGAGGATGGATAAACCTAAAAATTCTTCTTTAATATCTCATAAAAAAGTAGCTTAATTCAAATACGAGTTATTTAACATCCTGTTTATCCGAATCAATTGGACAAGAGTTTTTACCTAATAATTGATAGATCAAGCACCATTGCATCCATGCTTCAAAAAACACAAAAAGGGAAATCAGAAAAACAATCCAACTTTTTTGCCAAACTGCAATCATTAAAAGAATCATCGCAATAGCTAAGCGAAAGATTCTTCCACTTGGACCGATGTTTTTTTTAAGCATTTTTAGGATACCAACCTATTAGACATCTTGCATAATTCCATTTGTTTGCTAAAATGGATCTTTGACCCTGATTGCTGCCTTATAAGCGGGCAGATTCAAATTCTTTTCCTCTAGGAGCTCGCAAAAATAGTTGAGCCATATTAATTCAATATGGCTCAACTATTTTCGGTAGCCTGTGCGAGCTCCTAGAGAGAAAATAATTTCGAATCTGCTGCCCTTCTAAGGTAGCAATCAGGGTCTTGGCGTCTTTATTGCCAAATTTTTCGACCATATTAATTCAATATGCTCTCAAAATTTGGCAATAAATCCATCCAAAAATCTCTCATTTTAGCAAACAAAGCGAATTATGCAAGAAGTCTATTGAGTGAATCACCGAATTTTTTAATATCTTTTTGAGAAAAGGGGCGAGGCCCTCCGGTGATTGTTCCGGCATCGCGAAACTCCTTCAAAAAATCGCGCACTCCTAAAGTCGAGCAAATATTATTTTCAGTGTAAATTTCACCTCTTGGATTGAGGGCAATCGCTTTTTTCTTTAAAACTTTAGCTGCAAGAGGAATATCCGCTGTGATGACAATATCGTAAATGTCAACCTGGTCAATGATGTGTTGATCGGCAGCGTCAAATCCATGGTTTACAATGATTAACTCGATAAGATCACTCATAGGTAAATTTTGATATGAATTTGCCACTAATATAACAGGTATTTTCAAGCGCTGACTTGTTTTGAAAACAATTTCTTTCACAGCTCTCGGACAGGCATCGGCGTCAATCCATATTTTTTTGGGCTTACATTTCATTTACAAAATAGTTGAAAGGGCAATATTCCGGCATTTTTCCAAGACACAGAAAAGCTGTTTTTTTTGCATTTATTTTTTCTAGATGACCCATTACAATCTGTATGAGTGAGAACGGAGGGAACCGCTTTAATCACATTCCCATCAGTAGGTCCTGTCGTCATCGTAATGCGAGTGAAAGTCCAGTGTTTATCATCAATTGGCCCCTGCCTCCCATCAATGATCGCTTGACAATTGGAAAAATAAATCGTCTCAAAATTGGCAAGTGGAAGAATATCCAGGCAGTTTACTGTAAGCGGCGCTTCAATAAACGGAGCGATCAATTCATTAGGACTCGAAGGCGCTTCTACAATCCATTCTGCAGACATGCGATGGGAAGGGTTTCCGGGAAGAGTCGCTTGCTTGATTTGAAATTTGACGTTTCGTGTTTCATTGACAATTCTTAAAAGAAACACATCATTTTGACAATCATTCATCCCTTGATAAGTCACTCTTGCGTGGATCTTATCTCCAGGTTTCACGGGAAATCCATCAATTTTTTGTGCACTAGCCGGAAATTGCTCAAACCAAGCAAAGTAGATGACTTCCCCATTTATTATATCATGTTCTGTTCCAATTTGTTCCACAACATCATTTCTAACCCCATCTATACCAACCCAAGCCGATGAAAAGGTATCTGCAGATGGATTAGTGATTAGAGAAGGAATTGTCCAAGATCCGGAAACATCTGTAACTGAATTAAATGTTGGTTTGAGAACAGTCGCAGAGCCTTTCATTGCAGCATAACCACTCCAATTCAAAGAACTATTATTAGAACCTCCTAGAGGCTGACTACCATAAAGCAAAGGGCTATTAAATCGTTGAGTTCTTCTTTTAAAAGGAGTCATGTTACAGCTGATTTCTATGCAATCTTCAAACTCGTTATCCCATTGAGGAGATCCTTGCTCAATTAAAGAATAGCTATCGCTCTTTCGTAAAACTGAATTGTCACCCGCAGCTTCTATAAAAGTTGATAGGATACTTATACTTAACAAAAGTAAAATTTTCTTCCCAATCATTTCGTAATCCTTTTTAAATGATATATATCATCTAAGAGAAATTCAAACACGTAAAAACTTCTTCTTTATTTCCCCATAAAAAATCAGCTTAAATTACAGAGTACAGTAGCCTTCAGAAATAAAATTTGACGCATCCCGAAGTGTCTATCTTTTTTGTTGAAGATTGCCTTTCTTGCCATCTGATGAGGGCAATATGAGAATCCAACACACGGTCTGTTAAAAAATCTTCCCAATTTTCCAATAGCGCTTTTTTCGCTTCGGGACCCTTCTTCATGCCACCAGCATAGGCAAAGATACAATTTGCAACTATCGAGCCCATTTTTTTTGGAATGAAAAGAACAGTATCTACCAAGGATTTGACAATGGATTGTATTGGGGTTGGGACATAAGTTCTGTATGCTTTGAAAAAATAATTAACAATCGATGAGACCTTCTCGGCTATATTGGATAAACTTTTTCCCACGTAAGGTAAATGCTCAATATTGGGTAATAAAGTGAGGAGAAAGAAGTAGGGATTTCTTCTTTCAGGGATTTCTTTCACTCCGGCAGTTTTAAGAATATGCTGCGCATAGGTCATGCAATTGGCATGTTCATCTAAATTGCCTCCTAAGAAATTAAAGGTAATCCCCTCTTTATTTTCCGTTTCCACTAAAGTTTTGATCTTTTGCAAACTATCCGAAGAAATAGAGATCGTTGTGCTTAATTTGCTATTGGAGCGGTAAGTTTCTTCATAATCCGGTGAAGCGACACAGACGCGCGATGAGGTGAAAAATCCTCGGACATACCCATCTGTTTTAACAGCTGTTATCACGTCATTTTCTCGCTCAAACCCAAAAGAATAGACATTTCCAGCCTCATCGATAAGGCGAAAAGTCACATGTTGGGGATATCCCTTCGACCAATTACTCCAAAGAGGTGACTTTGAGACTACATGCTGTGTTGTAATGAGCTGCAATAGACATGTATGATCCTCAAGAGAAGAGATTTCTTTTTGCCAAAATTTTTTGCCTTGCTCTAAGAGTTGATTTTGTTCTTCTTTTGAAATTGTTAAACAAACAGGCAATTTTTCATAGCGGAACCGATCATGCTTACAAAGACCATTGGCACCATAGCTCCACACCACTTGCGGAGGGTCTTGAGATAGAATTTTTCCTTTTTTTTGATCATATGACATTGTTTTCATGATCTCGGCAATCGGTTGAAATTCCCCTTCGATTTTCACCCAATGCTTCCCATTTTTCACTTGAATGGCATGTGCTTCTTTTCCGTCCGGAATAGATTTTGAATAGGAATCAATCGTATAGAGAAGGCGAGTTTCCATCATAAAAGCAATTTCTTCTACAGGAGGCGGCGTAAGATCAGAACAACAAGCATTCCATTTATAATTGAGTTTTTCGATTTCTACAGAACTAAAAGAAGTTGATGGTACCATTTTGACTCCGAAGATAATAAAATCATTTAAATTTTGAGTAAGCCTCGACTTTGCACAATTTTTGAACTCATCTTCGGAGAGAAGCTTTCTACAGCTATCTCGGAATGGGGAAAACAACCCCTTCCTGCGAAATTTATTACGCTGTAGTTTGCTTCTCTCTCGAATATTCGTCCAAAAATTGTACAAAGTCGAGGTAAGCTAGTATTTTTACATAAATATTATAAAGAAAGAAAGGGTGTTATACCGAAATAACTTAAAAATTTCATACTCATCACGCAAATGAGCACCCACTAAATCTTCAAAACGATAGACAATTGTATGATGAATCCGATATACTCTTTCCAGCTGTCAGCTGGAAAGAGATCGACTATGTAAAAAAAGAGGCATAAAATTGTGTCAAAAACAATCTCTAAATTCTATCAAATAAAAAAGAAAATCTTCAAGGGATGTCGATTTGTTGAAGATTTAATCATTCACTTTGCAAAAGACTTTTCCACTTACTTCATAAGAGCATTCAAAGCCCGCTTATTTTTTTCCTATTCTTATCACTTTCTTCGCTCGCTCATCGATTCTTTAAACCATTTCCGGATTTACCTGTATGAAAAAGGGATAGAATATTTTCACATCAAAGAAAATCAAATAAAAAAATTGAAAACAACCGCAAAAGGACTGCATTCTCTACTTCCCTATAATGAAATTTTCACGTACTCCATTTTAATTCCTGTCCAAAGCTCAAAGGAAAAGTTATTTAAAGAGACTTTAGAATCAGCAGTCCATCAAAGCGCCCCTCATCTTGAAATCATCATTGGATTAATGATTCCTCCAACAAAACAAATGGAAACGATTATCCATGATCTTAGTCTAAAACATGAAGGAATCATTAAAACCTTAAATATTTCTCATCTTCAAAACAAAGGGAGCGCCATCAACAAATTGGCCCAAGAATCTAAGGGAAATTACTTGCTTGTTTTAGACCAAGAAGATTGGTTGCGGCCTGATTGTCTTCTCCGCTTTGAGCAAATGTTGAGAATTTACCCGAAACCTGAAAATCTCATTGTTTATTGCAATTTAAATGCATTGAGCCAAGTGGGATATTTTATTCCCAATAGCGAAATCAAACAACCAAGCGAACTGCACTTTCCCTATTTCTTTAAAACAATGATAGAAAAAGGTTTTTTATTTCCTTCCGCCTTATGGAAAAAATGCCAAGGTTTAAATTGCGACTTGGAAGGATGCGAATGGGAAGATTTGTTATTGAAAATGCATTGTGAAGGAGCCTCATTTCAACCCCTTCCTCTAGCGCTTTATTCGATACGAGGGGCAAACGCTCCCAAAAAGGAAAAAAACCAAGACACATTCATTAAAGTTTTAAAAAAATATTCCATTCAAAAAAAATTAAAATGGGAATGGACAGCCGGATATCACCCTCATACTGCTCGAGCCCATCCGGCTATTTCGCAAGCAGCGATTCAAGTGGTGATTCCATTTAAAGATCAAAAGCAATTGACGCTCGCATGCGTTCATAGCCTTCTCAATCAAAAGGATGTAAAATTACGCATCACTGCGATTGATAATGGAAGTCAAGATCGATCCATCGGGCAAGAGATCGAGTCGCTAGGAGGTGAGGTCATTCGTGTAGATGAGCCATTCAATTATTCGAGAATTAACAATTTAGCAGTCAAAATGTCTAAGAAGGGTCAAGATTGCCCACTGATCTTATTCATCAACAACGATGTTGAGCTGGAACATGACGCCGTGGCCGAAATGGCTCGATGGATCGAACAGCCAACTATCGGGATGGTCGGCTGCCGCCTCCATTATCCCGACGGACGATTGCAGCATGGCGGAGTCGCCCTCATTCCAAATGGAAAATCCATCATGCGTTGGGACCATGTAGAAAAATTGCGCACCTTTGAAGAGATGAATCTAACGAAATCGTTGGGATTTTTCGATGCAGTCACAGCCGCTTGCATGATGATCAAAAAAGAGATATTTTTAGATGTGGGAGGTTTTGATGAAATCTGGACACCCATCGGCTACAGCGACACGCATCTTGCGACAAAACTCAAGAAAAAGGGGCTCAAATGTTTCTATACCCCTTATGCGGTGGGAATCCATCATGAGAGCGTATCGAGGCAAACAGCCATCGAAGACTTCGAAAGTTCCCAATGGCTGCACGATCTTTTAATGAATAGACCTCTTGCATAATCCGCTCTAATCTTCAGTCTCTGATGGATGCACAAGTTACAAAAGCATTGGATTCTGTTTTCTTTGCACCCAGTAAGACGACTTCTGTTAGAACCTATTTAAAATTTCAGATTCTAAAACCCAGCTTAGCTTCCAGCCTAAATCCCGAGGCTGTCTTTGTTCTGCAAAAATCCCAAAATATTTTAAAACAATTTCTCGAACAATATCAGAAGAGGATTGTTCAAGTTCGGAAAGATCTTTGATCAAATCGAAATCGCGATCAGTAGGCAAAGACGAAAAAGGGAGAAAATGACTCCCTTTTTCTCCTTTAATGATAGCAATATCGCAAATATCTTTCACAATCTGCCTCACCTTATTTCTTGTTTTGTCATCTCTGATGGAAAGAAGAGGAACATATGAACTTTCAGAAAAGAGCAGTTCAGTAATTGAAGAAGCTCGAGGGAAAATGACCTCATTGATAGGGGGAGACAATAAAGACCATTTGATCTTTACTCCTAACGCCACATTTTCTCTTAATATGACAATCAAAGGAATTTTAAAACAAGGCGATCATGCTCTGATTTGCTCCTACAGTCATAATTCTGTGATCCGGCCAATGGAAAAACTGAAGAGGGAAGGGGTCATAGAATATGATCGATTCGAAATCGATCAAAATGGCGATATCGATATCGTGAAATTTCAAAAACAATTAAAGCCGAATACACGTATTGTCGTGCTCAATCACGCCTCGAATGTTATAGGAATTGTTGCCTCATTTGAAAATATTGCTAAAGAGTGTCGATCAAAAGGAATTTGTTTCATATTGGATTGCACGCAATCTTTAGGTTATGCACCTCTCAATTTACAAGAAATGCCGATCGATATCCTTTGCGGAACAGGACATAAAACACTTTTAGGACCAACAGGAATTGGTTTTGCTTATTTCAAAAAGCCACAAGAAATAGACAATATGATTGTAGGCGGGAGTGGAGGGAATCACTCTTTCTCATCCTTTCATCCCCAACAAATGCCCTACAAATTCGAAGCGGGTACTGTGAACACAACTGGAATTGCTGGATTAAATGGCAGTTTGAACTATATTCAAAGCAAGACCTTTAAAAAAATTGCTAAGGTATCAATGGAATTAACAGAATATGCCTGGAAAGAGCTTTCTCAGATAGACGAGATCTATCTCTACGGATCGGACAATATGAAGAAGAAAGTCCCTATCATCTCTTTTAACCTCTCAGGAATTATCCCCAATGAGGCAGGCTATATATATAATTCGAAACAGATGTGTTTAAGAGTTGGATTACATTGTGCCCCATATATACATAAAACATTGAATACATTGCCCACAGGGACAATTCGTGTAAGCTTTGGACATATGAATACAATTGACCAGGTAAAACAGTTTATTAATGTGACAAAAACGATCATTATGGAGACGAAATATGGTAAAACTTGTGCGTGATCTTATACCGCAAATTATGGTGAAAAGAGGACAAAACCCTAATTTTTATATCGCCGACAATGAAGAATATGAGAAGAGACTGTTCGATAAATTATCGGAAGAGGTGAAGGAAATGACTTTAGATCATTCTATCGACGAATTTGCCGATGTTATGGAAGTATTGGAATCTATAAGACAACTCAAGAAATTCACTTGGGAAGAAATTGAAAATGTGCAAAGAAACAAACGTGAGCAAAGAGGCGGATTTGGAAAAAGATATATTTTGATGAATGGAGAGCGATAAGAACCTGTTCAGAATCTCAGATTCAGTCAATTTTCTGGTTCTAAGATGAGAAAAAAAATTTTAGAAGCTGAATACAAAAAATTATTTTAAGATAGAGGATAGATGGACTTTGATAAGTTAAGAACATTTCAGCAAGTCGCTATTAATGGAAGCATCTCCAAAGCCATAAAAGTTTTGGGGATGAATAAATCCTCTATCAGCAGACATCTTTCATCACTGGAAAAACAGCTGGATAAGCCCCTATTTGAACGAAAAGGGCAGAAATTGATTCTTACTCATGATGAAGAATATTTGTTGAAAAAAGCGAATCATATTTTAATGGAAATTGAAGCAACAAAAAGCTATTTATCATCAAACATTGATAAGGAAAGAAGGACATTTACCGTTTCAACAACCTACGCAGTCGCCTCTTTATGGCTGACAAGATTTCTCCATGACTTTATCGATCAAAATCCTCATATCCAGTTCAATATTCGAGCCTCAGCACAACCATTGAATTTGTCATTGAGGGAAGCGGATGTCGCCATCCGCCCTTTTTGCACCAATCAAAGCGATTACATTCAAAAACATCTCTTAACTTGGCGGCTTCATTTATATGCAAGCAAAAGTTATATCAAAAAATTCGGAATGCCAAAAAAGATTGAGGAGTTGGACCACCATCGCTTGATCATATTAGGGGATAATCCAAATGTCTATCCCTACCAATATGCCAGTTGGCCTCTAATCAACAAAACAAAGAAAGGAAGATATCGAACTCCTTTTTTGCTAATCAACTCCGTTGAAGGAATGTATAATTTTGTAGCTAATGGAGTTGGAATTGGAAATTTTGGGAATAATTTCCCTTATTTAGACACGCTCATCCCAATATTTCCATTAGAGATGTGGCACGACATCGATGCCTACTTGATTTATCCAAAAGAACTAAAAGATGTTGAAACGATTAAGAATTTTGAAAATTTTTTATTTACTTACATCAAAGAACATGAAAAATGAATACAAGTATTGAATTGCATCAGAATAAAACAGTCGAATATTACAATAAAAACGCCCAAACCTATTGTGAAAGAACACTCAAAATTGACCTAACCCCCTCATACGAACAATTTCTGAAATATTTACCATGTGAGGCTAAAATTCTTGATGCTGGGTCAGGTGCCGGACGGGATACGAAAAAATTTCTTGAGGCGGGATATCAAGTTGTAGCAATTGATGCGTCAAAAGAGTTAGTGAAATTTTCTACAGAGTATACGAGTCATAAAACTCATTTAATGACATTCGAAGAGATGGATTTTGAATCCGAATTCGAAGGAATATGGTCCATGGCGTCTTTACTCCATGTTCAATCTGAAAATCTCTTAGACATCATGTGGAAAATGAAAAGAGCATTGAAACCAAATGGGGTCTGGTTTTTATCATTCAAACTAGGAGATTTTGAAGGAGAATTGGATGGAAGATATTTCAATTTCATGACCCGTGAAAAGCTTTTATATTGCTTGGAACTTCTTGGTGGATTAGAGATTCTTAGCATAGAGGAATTGAAGTCATATGAGAGCAATACTGATGTCCAATGGATCCAATGCTTGGTCAGGAAAGAAGTGCATATACTGCTTCCAGCTGAATCTTGGACTTTTGGGCTGCTTCAAAGTCCCGGGGGGTGGGGGTTGGGAACGGGGGGGGTTTTTTTTTTTTAAAAAAGGGAGGGGGGTGAAGTACACCCCCGGGGGGGGGAGAGGACCCCCAAAAAAAAAAATAAAAGTGGAGGCGGGATTATTAAATAAA
>JANWJE010000045.1 GCA_025451995.1 Parachlamydiaceae bacterium
GAGAATATATACTGCTTCCAGTTGAATATTGGAATTTTGGGCTAGCTTGAAAGCTCCCGGGGTTGAGAGATCGCAAGAGGCCTAGTATTAAATCAATAAAATTCCTCTTTCGATATCTCAACCCCGGGACTTTGAAGCAGCCCAAAAGTCCAAGATTCAGCTGGAAGCAGTATATGAATAAACATGATCGCAAAATTTGGCAATAAAGTCGCTAAAAAAATCTGTTTTAGCAACAACAGAAGTATACTTTTGCTCGATAAACGAACCAGTACTAACAAAATCCTTAGAGAATCCCTCATTCACTCACATCCAAAATAGAAAAAAAATGATACAAAATTATTGCTTTTTGCAAGCAGCTTCAACTCTTTTTAATAGCTTTTCCCATTTTTTGAAGATAAGCTCTTTTCTTTTGATATTATGTTGTTTCATCTGATGACTAATTGTTTTAGTATCAACTATCAGGAGTAGCTCTTTCAGATGATCAAATGAATGAAAATATTGGATATATGGCATATTTTTTTTGTCATAAAAATCGGCATGATCGATCCAAAATTGAATCACATTAGGATTGGACAAGCAGTTGAGATCATCTGAAGGCAATTGATCTTCATTGGCGTTATAAAGTGAGTGATAATATGAGCACTCTGATAGAATTTCAGGATGATTCTCCCGCAATTTGACTAAAAATTCCTTTGAAGGAAAAAAAAGGGGAATATTGGCACTATATTGTTCAAAGAGCGACATGGTACTGATTTGATAAGGGAAATGAATAATGCCCCGATAACTATATAGATCTTTCCAACTGTATGGTGATGGCAAAGGAGGATTGATTAATGTTGGATATTGTTTTTGAATATGTTCTGAGAGGCTTGTGTATCGATTTTGCGGATTGCAAATAAACGTACTCTTTTCTCTTGAATAACAACACCCAGGGTACAAACAAAGAGAGGGAATATGTTCGCTATGAATCCCTGTATAGTATCGCAAATATTCTTGGTCCCCTTTATTATTGGCAATAAGAAAAAGTTTATTTTCTTGAATTTTCCGGATAAGGAATTCATTCAACCAGGACCAGTATTGCGGATGAACAGTAAATGGAAGTTCATATCTACTGGCATTCATCGCGATGACAGGTTTACCCGTCTTTTCATAAATTGGCGCCATTGCAGCATTTAATGGAGCGATAAAGCAATCAAATTCGCTCAAGAAATCCTTGTATTTCTCAAAAAACTGATCGTACATTTGAAGAGTAGGCTTTGAAATCCAATCTTGAAATGTAAAGACTTCTATAGAATCTGGCGTTTTTCCAAAAACTATTGATGAATAAGGGGATCCAGGCATCATCCATATAACAACTTCGTGTCCCAATTCTTCAATGATATATTTAATATCTCTCGAAACGGATCCATGAAAATCAAGAGCAAAAAACCTCATTTTCTTTTCTTCTTTCGCTTCAATGGCACACAATAGGACAAATATCAAATAAAAGAAGACTGTCATTATCTTAAAAAGTGGTTGTAAACTCAAGATGTTGGTGACATCGAATCTTTTGGTCAATAATGAATGATATGCAAATTTGAGCACTCGACTTGAACAAGTCAAATACATATTTAAATCACTTTCTTTCAAAATATTAGCGTTATTAATCTTCAAGTTTTTCAACTGACTCTTAACTATTTTTGATATCAATTGAGCTCCTTTTATTCTGAAATATCTGTAGGAAAATACCTAAATTTATCAATAGAAGTCAAATTTTTTTTGAAAGATCTAATATCTTCATTTTGGCAAAGACTAATTAAGAAAAGTATTGCTTTTTGTCAAAATTAATGCTATCAAATATTTCAAATAAATTATTTAAATCTATATAAAGGTATTTTTTTATGAAAACATTTTTAGCAAATTTTATATTTTCATTGCTCTTTATCAATGCCTGTTGGTCAGAATACCATAGCCAAGCAGGACAAGACAAATATGTGAACGAAAATTTTTTTAAAGGAAAAAAAGGTGGAGTTTTTGTAGACATAGGTGCCTATGATGGAATCAAAGTTAGCAATACTTTATTTTTCGAAAAAGAGTTAGATTGGAAGGGTATTTGCATAGAACCACTACCAGAACCTTTCGAACTATTAAAAGAAAATCGAAATTGCATTACCCTTAACTGTGCACTTGGAAAGAAAAAAGGAATTATAAATTTTATTCATATGAACTGTCCCTCTTATCCAGATGTTGCTATGCTAAGTTGTGCTGCTGATTTGTTTACAGAAGATAAATTAAACCAGTTTAAAGAAGTATTCGATGCATATCCAACTAATTATCAAACAATCTCCGTCAAAGCAAAAACTTTAAATAGTATTTTAAAAAAATATAAAATATTTAAAATTGATTTTCTTTCGATAGATATTGAAGGAGGGGAACTAGAAGCATTAAAGAATTTTGACTTTAATCGATATAAAATACACATTATGACAATAGAAAATAATCAAAGAGAAGCAAATCAAACAATTAGACGTTTTCTAGAAAAAAGAGGATTTCGATTTGTTACACGACTAGAACAAGATGAAATATATGAAAATAAATCTTGGTGAAATAAGTAAAGCTAATCAAATACCATCTTAATTAAATTTAAATGATATTTTAACTTTAAATTTAAAAATAAATTATTGATAATATAATTTTTTTATATTAATATGCTTATATTATTTATTAATTTAAGAGGTTAATATGAGCGCTATAAATAATATGCCAATGATTTGGGGGAATTTGAATGGGGAAATTTCATCGGAAAGAAGCTGGGTTCTTGGAAAAATGGGAAGAACCTGGAAGGGTTTCTTTAAGGATTGGTTTGCGACATTTGGATGGACCAATGATCAAGAAGTTCGGGAAAAAAATTTTTCTGAGAGATGGACTCTATTAAAGAATCGATCGATCACTATAGGGAGCGTTAAGTCAGGACATGATCATGTAGGTTATTATTTAACTGAACTGTTCGCTCGCGCTGAAGGGATTGATATTGACGGTGATAAATATGCCGAGATTGAACAGTTGAAAGGATATGTAAACAAAAAATCAACGGCAAATTTAAGAACAAATGTTGAAAGAATAGTGGGCGCACTTTCTAAAATTTTTAATCAACAGCATCTTGATTCTAAAAAGGTAGAAAAGCTTTATTTAAAGGGCTCTGACCTTTTGATACGCAATCCTAAACTTCTCTCTATAACAAAACAATCCAAACTTGAGATTGAGCAAGAAGAACTATATGATATCATTGAATCTAAACTTGATACCCTACTCGATGGTGCAAATGATGAAGTGGCGCAAGCATATAAAATCCTAAGCGAGGCTATTAAGGGTTTTAATAATGTAAAAATGGCTAGATTTTTAAGAGCAAGCGTAGGAATTAAGAAAATTTTAAAATCATGGGTTCCTTATGTCAAAGAGCAAGTAGTAAAAATGAAAACAACAGGTGCTCTACCCCTTCCCCTTGCAAAAATTGAAACGAAAATTGATGACGATTTGACAGAGAGCTTAGATCTTTTTAATACATCAAAAGATTTGTCTGTAAGTGAATTAGAATTAGAAGCTAAAAAAGTAGAAGCTTCTGTTATGAAATCATTATCTCACTTAGATATGATAAAACAAGG
The DNA here is from genome assembly GCA_025451995.1 of Parachlamydiaceae bacterium. Taxonomy (GTDB): domain Bacteria; phylum Chlamydiota; class Chlamydiia; order Chlamydiales; family Parachlamydiaceae; genus JANWJE01. Next base: position 3,642 of record JANWJE010000045.1, read on the forward strand.
TGATTTCAAATTAAAGAAAACTGAAGCTATTGAAATAGTTAAGGAAGATAAACCAGCTTTACCTTCTAAAATGAGTTTATTGGAACAGATTCAAAAGGGCGTTCCTCTTAAGAACATTAAATCGGCTGACACAAAGAAAGTTAAAGCGACTGATACAAAGGAAGTTAATGAAACAAAAAGCAAACAACCAGAAAAAGCAGAAAAACCAATTTCTATGATGGATGCACTTAAACGAAAGTTTAAAGAGAAAGAAGATAAAGGGATAACATACGCAAAAGATATTGAAAAGGTGAATGATAGTGATGACGATGTTAATGAAAAGGAATGGAATAATCTATTCAAAAGCCCAAAAGCAAAAACAAAGAGCACTGTTAAACCTGTCTTTTTAAGAGAGACCAAACCAAAAGCAACTGATGAAAAGGTTGAGAAAAAAAATGAATTGGCAGAAGCATTTGCGAAGCGAAACAAAAAGAAAGAAATGGTCTAAATTTTCCAGCTTAAAGCTGGAAAATTTAGAGTTGGCAATACGTGCATAACCCAAGTCGTCTCGACCTGCCTTTCTCCGTTTTTCCAGTTTTCAGCTGGGAAGACTGCATACCCAGAGCTTTTGCTCTGGGTTCCAAATCTTAGAACCTGTTCAAAATCTCAGGGTTCGTCGCTTTTCGGGATTATTTTGGCCGCTTTTCGATTAAAATTTCAGGGGTTATATTGTCAATATTACCCCTGAAATTTTAATCGAAAAGCGGCTCAAAAGAACCCGAAAATCGACTGAACCTGAGATGCTGAACAGGTTCTTAAATAACCTTGCCAACATCGTTGGTTTGACGTAAACTCCCCTTCCCATAAACGTATATTACACTTCTCATATTCGACACATGAAAGATTTATATCTTAAATATTTAGATCTTAGGCTGGCACAGTTATTAAACCTCTTTCAAAACTCCTTTTGCTCGAAAAAAAGAATCTTTTTGGATAAATTTGTCAAAAAAATTGTTATTTTTTTGGCTAATGGATGTCTCTTTACCTCAATTTTGGGAACAGAACGTTTTGCTGAGGATTTTGAGGACATCTTTGAGTCTTCTACAAACGAAATCACACTCGATTTGAAGGATCCATACTATAGCGATGGAGTTCTTAGAACGGAGCACGGAGGGGTTTTACAAGCTCCTTCCCTTCGCATTCAAGGAAGAAACATCCGTTATTCAAAAAAAAAAGGAACGTGTTGGACAATTGAAGCGGAGGGCGATTTAATCGTCGAATTTGGCAAATATATTTTTGTTGGCGATACCATTTTTTACGATTTTCAGACTAGGGAAGGAACAATTCAAAGAGGCTTCACCTCGTTAGAGCCTTGGTTTTTTGGCGGTGAGCGCTTAGAGCTTAAATCTGATGGGAGCTATCGGATTCATCATGGGTATCTTTCGACATCGGAGCGCGAGCCACCGGATTGGGGGATTTATGCTAATGACATCGAAGTTGAAAAAGATCGGTCTATTAAAGCCCATCAAATTTCCTTAAAAGCATTTGATTGGTGTCTCATTAAATTTCCCTTTTTAAGGGCGAGCTTAAGTTCTATCTACGACAATCCCATTCGCTATCGTTTTCGTTGGGGAGGAAGACAAGGGCCAAGAATTGGATTAACTTATGAAATTTTTTCATGGGAACATTGGAAGACTTTTTTTCGGTTTGATTACAGATTGACACGCGGGCCAGGAGCCGGATTAGAAACATATTATCACTCCCAGGATCAAAAAACGCAGTTTGAAAATATTAGTTATTTAGCAAAAGATTCATCCATTTTACATCCCCATGAAAAGGCTCGCTATCGCTTTGAGGGTTCTTTTAAAAAATTAATGGACCAAGATAAAACATCCATTTTGCTGACCTATGATAAAATTAGCGATAAGGATATGCCAAGTGTTTATTATGATCGCGATTTTGATTTTGATACCGCAGAAAGAACACAGTTAAAAGTACGGCGTCAGGAGGAAGATTGGATCGGAATATTTTATACGCGCGCAAGAATCAATAGTTTTCAAACAGTGAAACAAGAATTACCGACGATTGAAGCTCGCTTTAAACCCTATCTTCTACAGTATGGTTTAATCATCGATCAGTTCGCATCTGCTTCCTATCTCAATTTTGAATATTCAAAATATCTTTTACATATACATAACTATTCATCTTCTAGATTACAGTATTTTCCGACCCTCTATCGGCCCATCATTTTTGGTCCTTTCTTAACTCTTACACCTGAGATTGGTGGGGCCGGAATTTTGTATGGCGATAGCCAAAGAGGCGATTCCCAAGGGATTTTACAAGGACGAGGGGGTGTAGAATTACAGACCCAAGGTTATAGATATTATGATACAATAAAACATATTGTTGAGCCTTATGCCATTTACCGCTATTTTACTTCCCCTACTTCTTCACCTAACGATCACTACATTTTCGACATTAGCGACGGGCTCACCCATTTAAATTATCTATCTTTTGGTTTAAGAAACTCTTTTTTTAAAAGGGAAGCGTCCCATTCAAACATTCGATTCTTAAGTGCCGATTTTTATTCTTTTTCTTTTTTTGACACCCGAGAATTCCATCGCCCCCTCCCAAGGGTCTATAGCACTATCAGCTTCATCCCCTTTTCCATAGTAAAACATACTTTAGAGACAGCGTGGAATTTGAAAAAAAGCCAAGTCGATTATTTAAATTTTAGAACGGATTGGACTCTAAGCGATGAGATAGCGATTGCGGCAGAATATCGATATAGAGGCCCCTTCTGGTGGCGAAAAGTAGATTTTGAGAATTTTTTTCTAGATATCTACCATCCTGAACAGGTGTTGCTGCATTCTCAATTATCGGACAGATCTGAAACCTTTCTTCTCCATCTATTTTATAGATGGCACCCCAATTGGGCTCTCGAACTGACCAGCCGCCATGGATGGAATCGAAGGAAAGAGCCAAGTTATACAGAATTTGAATGTGATATTCTAACAACTATCCAAACAGCGTGGAATGTTAGACTTTCTTATCAACATCAAGAGAATGATGATCGCATTGCTTTATTTATCAATGTAGGGTTAAAACGCCCTTCTATTCTAAAAGAACAACCCAAAAACATCACCTCTTTTTAACAAAATGTAAATAATTATTTTTAATTAATTATGGACGGTATATAATTAAATTGTTGGGAGTGGTGAATTAAAGGATGCTTTGATAAGTATTTCTATTAATAGTTAATAAAGTGAATTCTCTAATTAGAGATGGGGGGGTAATATGACACGCTATCAAATGAATAATATTAAAGGGGTTTCAATGGTAGAGTATGCGTTGCTTGCTGCTTTAATTGCTGTAGCGGCAATTGTTGCGACAACAAGCATTGGTACAAACCTTGCTGCTAAATTTACTACTGTTGCCACCAACCTTCAATAAACGCTTAAAAAGATATTTTAAGTGAAAAAATTAGGCATTCAAAATCTTTTTTGGGTGCCTTTTTTTTTAACCGTCTCGGTCTGGCAGGTGAGGCAGGGCGAGACGCCCCGATTAAGCACTTAATTATCTTGAATAGTTTTTAAAAAATCAGTATATTACTCTTTATGAATTCAATAATAAATTTTCCATATCAAAAATCTGAAAATAATCTAACATTATTACCTGATGATGTTATGCAATTAACATTATCTTGTTTGCAAATAATAGATTTTAAAAACTTTATCAAAATCAACAAGAAAACTTGTTCTTTAATAAAAAAACCTCAATTTAAAGCTATTCTTATAGAAGAAGAAGTATTTACATTCGTCAATAAAAATAGAAACGAGAAGCGAAATCACACTCTTTTTAATGAAAAGATTTTTTCGAATGTAAAAAAAACAGGCTTGCATTTAAAAAAATTAAAGCTTTTGGCGAATCATCCAAATACCTCTGAAATTGAGAGAATCGATATTAAAACGAAAGAATTGTCTCAATTCTGTCCAAATATCCAAACTCTTCGCGTGGGTGCAACTGATCATTCTCATCCCCTATCGGATTTGTTTTTTTTAGTCCATTTTACATCATTAAAAAGCATTTCTATCTCTCATTCATTAACTGAATATACCTGTTCCCAAGTGTTGAACATTTCAAATTTAATCAAACTTGAACTTTTAGATTGCGACGACTTTAGAGAACAAAACTTTAAAGAGATTGGAAAATTGAACCGTCTGCGCTTTTTGCATTTGAATCGATGTGATAAAAATTTCAAACTTATTGACCTAGGTTCTTTGAAAGAATTGCAATTTTTAAAAATTGAAGGGCATCAATTAAAATTATCAGAGAGTGATGACTTAATCCCCATTTTTGGCAAGCTCCAAGGCTTTGATTTGTTTAGTCAAAAAACAAATAGCAGAAGTATTTTAGCTTTTTTAAAAAAACATCTAAATTTACATCATCTTTTTATAAATAGCGCTCGTTTATCCGACGATGAAATCATATCTGTAGTAGAGCTTGAAACTTCTCTTCGGTCATTAAGCTTGAAAAATACGAGCACTATTCAAAAATTTACCATTATTGATGGCGTATGGGAATCTTTTGCACGTATGCTTCACTTAAAATCTTTAATTGTAGATATTGCAATTACAGAACGTCAACTAGAGTTGTTATCAAGTTCTACATCTCTAAAATTGCTTGATGTTTCAAACTATGAGGTGGCAAAACCATATAAGTTTGCCATTCGGACTCTAACAAATGGCAATCGTCTTCTTTCACCAAATTTTGAGAATATTTTTAACGCGAGTTTTGGATAAGGAATGCAGCTCCTTCGAGAGAAATTTTCTTTCAGATTTGAAAATTTTTTCGAAGCCTATAGCCAAATGCCCTACAGGCGAGAAAAAATTTTCAAAGCTGGAAGAAAAGATCCTCGAAGGAGACCATTCCTTATCCAAAACTCGCGTATTTTTAGGGTCGTGCAGGCATGACGGTTTTTAGAGAACACTTTGGTCTGGTATCAATTCTCGGGTAATTGGTTCTAATATCCGGAAGGGGGCCTTCGGCGACTTGTCCGGGCAATACGGGCACAGGTTGAGAATTATCTCCCGGCATGCAGATTTCGCAGGCAGGGGCATCATTGATTTGGTTTCCAATCACCTCAGTATCATTGACTAAATAAGGTGTAACTATAAATAACAATTCTTTTCGATGATCTTCATATCTATTTGAATTGAATAAAGCGCCGAGAACCGGGATTCGGTTTAAGCCATATAAATTATCATTGATGTTAAGCTGTTGATCGTAATAAAGTCCGCCAATCACATAGGTTTGTCCCGGCCACAATCTCACTTTTGTATCCGCACGGCGTGTTAATAACGCCGGGATAAGGAATCCGGAGATTTCAACAGAATTGGCCTTGTCCAAAGTGCTGACTTCAGGAATCACATGAAGTGTGATGAGCCCGTTCAAGCCAACATCCGGTGTGAAATCTAGCAAAACCCCATATTTTTTATATAAAACTGTTACCGTAGTAAGTCCAAGCAAACCTGTCCCTTGAGGGATTAATATTGGAAATTCCCCCCCTGAGAAAAAGTGGGCGGTTTGACCGGAGATTGTCGTGATATTTGGAGCTGCAAGAAGTGTAGCATCGACATCTTCTTCGAGCATGTCGAGCAAGGCTGTGAGATCATACTTGCCGAACTGCCCTCGTGCTGTCAAGAGATATTGAGGCGGCGGCGCGATGGGAAAAACCGAGCTTAAACCAAGCGCTTGCTTTGTGGTATCATAGAGAACGTCCCAATTAACCCCTATTCTAGAAATGATGTCTTTGGAAACTTCATACACTCTGACTTTCAGGAGAACTTGTTGTGGTTGGACATCCAAGAGATTGATGATTGCTTTGTCAGCGCCGGGAACTAATTTTGCTAAAATCTCTAAGATTTTGTCAGCCATTTGAGGATCCGGTACTTTTCCTTCAACTATGACACCTCTTGGTGTGATGTCGACTTTTAAACAAACAGGAAAAATGGAACGAAGCATATAGGTGACTAAAATGGAGCGAAAATTTTCATAGGAATCACTTTCTAAAAGGAGGTCGACTAAATCTTCATAGTTAGAGGGGCGGTCAAGCTCCATCAATTCTCTTGAGTCGTCTCCATTGCATGCAGATAATTCCAGTGTAAGCAATCCCGAGTGCTCTGCAAAAGAGAAAATTTCAGCTTGGCGAGGTGTCATTTCTAAAAATACTTTAATAGGCGGTGGAATTTCAATGGGCATTGGCCCCGGTTTTAGTGCTGGATTGAAATTTGGGGGTGTATGTCTTGGGGGTTGTGCTAAAGCAGCAGCAATTGGCGCTTGGAGGACCGGTCTTATCGTTCCGGGATGAGGCGGCGGTGCAAGCTGTGGGGGTACTGCTTGGGGTCCTTGGATGGAAACGATGCGCATATTTTTAAACAAAAGCAAGCTTACAGGGGGCAGCCCAACATCCGGCAATGAAATAAAACGAGTATCCACTCGCAAACCTAACCCCAAAAATGGGACAATTGGTGAATCAGAGCTGATTTCAAAAGGAACGGCGACATGACAGGGCGCAAGGGGTAATTTTTCGGGCTTTTTTTGTGCTAAATTGCGAAATTCTTCCTCTAAAATCACATCGTGATGTGTGATAAAACTCCCTCGAGAAATCTCTTTCTTTGTTATGTAATCATTCACATTTTTTTCGGTTTCCGGACTTCGGGTGATGAGTTGAGGATTGAGTTGATCGGGTGGAATTTTTACCCATTGAAAATCATTTTCTTCTAGGTGACTGTGCCCTTTGATATTTCGTTTAGCAGTTAAGACTTCGTTACTTCCTAATCCCTCTTCAAGGAGATTCACCACCCCTTTGTTGGAACTGAGCATTGTCAAGATCTGGGAGATTTTCTCATTTGTTTGCTGATCCAGTACTTTTCCTGAAACAATAAATCCCTTCGGTGTCGAAATGATTTTCACTTCGGCTTTTTCCGGAAAAAGGGAGTTGATCATATAGGTCGCGATGATAGATTGGAAACTGTCGGGGGAGTGACTTTCCAAAAGTTGCTCCGCTAAAGTGCTATTTTGCGGGTAAGAATTAGAACCTTCAATGGCGATATTAATTAACCCTGATTCTTGTGCAAAGGTAAGGATTTCCGCTTCTCGAGGGGTCATTTCAAGCAACATTTCAATCGGTGTGTTTGGTTTTAATTCTCCCACCTCATTGTAAGGTTTACCCTCCGGCCCCCGGCCTATTTCTAACACTCGAATGTGATTGATTAATGTTAAAGTGATTGAGCCAAATCCCATACTGGCATCTGACGAATAGATGATATCGATAAACATCCCTGGGTTCAAGAATTGAACAATCGAGGATCTAGTCGTGAAAAGAATTGAGACGCCAATTTTGCCTGTCTCCGGGGGTGGAGTCTCAGGCTTAATGAATTCCGGTTTTTTATCTAGCGGTTTATTTTGAGCTGCCCCCCCTTCTTGTGCCGGCGCATTTCCGGGAACGGGCATTGTTGCAGGTGCAGGCCCCGTATCATGCCGAGTAAAAAGCATAATGGCTATGACTGCAATAAAAGCAAAGGAGAGAAGAAAAATTAAGCGATCTCTTGACATAACTTCCTTAAATCAGGATGCAATCGAAGTCTTAAAACAAGAATTGTAATTAAATTTTTAATAAAGTACTTTTTTGAATTTTAAAGTGCAAGCTAAAGTGATTCAATATGACGATTCCAACCGACTTCGATGCAGAACGGACTGCTAATAAAGAATTTTTAGCGAAAGTATTAAAAATCCATGGAATGATGCTTGAGAATTTGGATTATGGAAAAGTAGATGCCTTGCAAGGAGATAAGAAGGGGTATGAGCAATATCTCAATGACGAGATAAAAAACACCATTAATCGCATGAAAATTGCTAAATCTGAAGAAGAAGAAAATAGATTAGCAATCGCTGTGTATGATGAAGTTGCGGGCTTCGGTCCGGTAGAACCCCTACTGAGAGATAAAGTCATTACGGACATTTTTATCAACAGTCCTGATGCGATTTATGTAGAAAAAAGGGGCCGCGTAGAAAAAACAAATCTTTGCTTTGTCGATAATGATCATATTTTTAGGCTTGTTCATAGAGTAGCATCAAAATCGGGACGACATCTCGATTTAAGCACCCCCTATTTTGATGCTCAGTTACCCGATGGAAGTCGAATCCATGCCATCATTCCCCCATTGGCGATCGATGGCATTAAAGTTTCCATTAGAAAATACCTTTTCCAAAAGTTGAATATTGACCGTTTAGTGGAAGGGGGAAGTTTAAGCCCTCCAATGGCCAAATTTCTTCAAATAGCGGTTCAGGCCCGTTTAAATATAGCCATCTGCGGAGGTACGGGATCCGGAAAAACAACTCTCATGAATTCGCTTCTCACCTCTATTGGCGCCGGAGAAAGAATGATTACAATTGAAGACACGCCCGAACTTGAACCTGCGCATCATCACGCAGTGCGCTTGTTAACCCGCCTCCCAAACCCTGAAGGCAAAGGCGGCGTGACTCAGGCAGATTTAATGATTAATGCTTTGAGAATGCGCCCCGATAGAGTGATTTTGGGAGAGTTGCGGGGCGCTGAAGCATTCAATTTACTCCACGCCATGAACACAGGGCAAGATGGAACGATGGCAACCCTGCATGCCAGCGGTTCGGAAGAAGTTGTATCCCGCCTCCTCAATATGATCCTTATGGCGCGCTATAATATCTCGGCTGAAAGTGTTCGTCAACAAATTGCCGGAGCTCTTGATCTTATTATTTTTGTCACTCGCCTAGTCGATGGATCGAGGAGAATTATGACCATTTCTCAGGTTTCTGAAGAACAGCCCATGGGCTTAAAAATCGAAGATGTTTTTAAGTTTGAAATTGAGAAAATCAGCCCAACAGAATTGAAGGGAAAATTTAAGACAATGCATTATGAACCTACTCGAAGGATATTAAATAAGCTGGTTGTCTCCGGGTTAAAAGACGAATATTTCAAAATATTTAATGAAGAAAAATGAGATAAATATTGGATATTTCAAAATACAAACCGGAAGAGACAGATAAAAGCTCTGCTGTTGGTAAGTTTATCAACGATTATTTTATAGAGCCGAGCTTTATCTCAGCTATTACATATTTAAATCTTTTTATTCTCTACTTTGTTTTAGCGATCGTTATTTTAGGAAGGGAGCCAAGCCCTTTTTTGATGTTTTTTTATCTTCCCGTGATCTACATGATTTCTATGATGAGAAAATCGCGGATGGAAACAAACCGTTTGGAAATTGCCCATAGAATCCCCCAATTCGCAGATGCTTTGGCCAATGCATTATCTCTTGGACAAACGCTAGAAGCAGCCTTTAAACAAGCCACTTATTACCTCCGAGGGAAAATTCAAAAAGAGTTGAACTTGCTCGTTTTAAAAAATGCCCTTGGAAGAAATATTGGGCAATTATTAAGAGATCTCGATTCCCGTTTTCCCAATACAGGGTTTGTCTATCTGATTTCTCTATTAGAAGCCTATAGCGAACTTGGTGTTGGGATTAGCCCCCTTTTAAAAAAAATATCGATTACATTAGCCGAAAGAGAAAAAGCAGAATCGAAGATAAAAACCATTTTATCTGCCGGAAGCGGCTATGCAAAATTAACGATTGTCATTTTTTCTTTAATATTTGTAGTTTTAGGTTTTTTATTAAAAAAACAAATCGTTTTACTTTTTACACCCACGTTAGAGCCTATTTTAATTTTTCTCTGCATTTGGACAGGCATCGGCATTCTAGTCGTTATGCGTATCACATCCCTTGAATTTGCTCGTAATTTTGCATTGGTTCCTCTCATAAAAAATTTCAAACAATCGGAAAAAATGACTTTTGATGATTTCCTCAAATATTCCGGAGTGCAATGGACACCCTTTAAAAGAAAATTACTATTAGCGACTCCCCTCTTGGTGGGTTTTTTTGTTTCGTATTTGACATCCCGATTTAACGATGGACCGATCGCAATTCTCTTCGGTTTTATATTAGGCACAGCCATGTGCTGGGGTCTGATTAAATATATCATCAAGGGAATGTTTGAAGATCAATTGATCAAACTCATTGAAACGTTCCCTGATCTCCTCCAAATTTTTTCAATTGGATTAAACTCTGGGCTCAATGTTTACTTAGCGTTTGAATTTGCAGTGGATGCACTGAAAGAAAACTCACCTAGATTGTTGTTAGAAGAACTCACACGGACAAAATTTGCAATCGAGTGCGGCGAAAACCCTTCTGTGACATGGCAAAAACTTGCCGATAAATTGCCATTTGAGACAGTTGTGGATTTTAGCGACATCATGGTGATTGCTCCTATGCATGGTGAATCGATTATCAATTCGATCAACCATATGATCCTAAGCTATCAAGAAAAAAAGCTCACTTTAATCGAAAAAAAAGCAGTCTCTTTAAGTCAAATCGTCATTCCATTGATTATTGCAGCATTTTTTCCTCTCTTCGTCTTTGTCATTTTTGCTCCCCTCTTTATTCGAATTAGCGATGTCTTTCATTAGACAAAAAATCAAAATTAATATATGTATCAAATCAAAGGGAAGGTTTATGGCTTGGGGAAAAATAAAAATCAGGGGAAATGCAATGATAGAATTTGCACTTGTTCTTCCTGCATTTTTACTTTTAACGGCAGGAATGGTCGATTTAAGTGTCTTATACTATGATCAAGCTGTGATTACGAATGCGAGCAGGGAAGGGGCGCGTTATGGGGTAGCAGTCCTAACGCCTAGCTACCCAACGACAGCCCAAATCACAACTTATGTAAAAAATTATACAACTAATCATTTAATCAATTTCAGCACATCTCCTACTAATGTGACAGTGACAGCTACTCCATCAACATCACCCGCAGTATTCGGTTCAACCCTTAATGTAACTGTGAATTATACCTATACAGATTTACTCTTACATCATTTTATCAACCATGGGAACCAATATAGTTTAAGCGCTACAACAGTGATGACTTATGAATAGGGAGGCATGATGTATTGCAATTCTCATCATTCCATCAAAGGACAAATGATGGTCTTATTTGCTGCAGCTATCGTTGCCTTGGCTGGATTGCTTGCTATAAGTGTTGAAGTGGGACATATTTTTGTGATTAAAAATGAATTGCAAAATGCAGCTGATGCTGCTGCTCACGATGGCGCAGCTTATCTTTTTCCCTCAGCTTCAGGGACTGGACTTCCCAATTGGACAACAGCCCAAACAAACTCCCTTACTGCGGTAAAACGAAATAAAGTGGGTGGTTTGGCATTAACCAATGGAACAATTGCTGGAGGTTGGTGGGATACAACGCGCACGACAACAACTTTAAAGCCAACAAGCAACACTCCCGGCCCGAATGATGTCCCGGCCATTCAAGTGACAATTTCAAGATCCGCAGGGCAAAATGGCGGACCCGTCAGTTTGTTCTTTGGCTCAATTTTGGGATTGAGCACCGTTAATTTATCTGCTAGTGCAGTGGCGGCTTCCGGATCCCCAAGCACAGTGAATGCAAACACACTTTTCCCCGTTGGAATGGCACAAGGATTATATAACACTTACTGGGATTCAACAACCAACCAGCCTAAAATTGACCCCTCAACAGGTCAACCTTATATTTTTCAAATTAATTCCGGGCCTAATGGAGGTTGGTCAACCTTTTTAACTCAAACGAACAGCAGTCCGAGTATCATTAGTTTAATCAATAGCGGGAATCCGGCACAATTATCGATTGGTCAAAATATTTGGTTTCCTTCCGGTGTTAAAACTGATGTCTATTCCAACGTTCCAACCAATGTCAATGTGATGGTCGCCGTAGCCGCCCAAACGACCCCCGGAAACTGGTCCCCTATTGTGGCTTTCGCCCCATTGCATATCATCTCTGCTGCAGGAGGCTCTAGCAAATATATACAAGTGCAGTTTCTCAACAATTTTAAATTTACTCAAGGAACGATGGGGGGTGGCTATTACGGCGCTTACATGCCTCCAAGAATCGTGGATTAAGAAATTAATTAGATAAGAAAATAATAAAGAGCAGCCATGGCAACGACGCTCGCATAGCAACCAAATGATGCCTCCTTGCGAAGATATTCTTTATCAAGCTTACGGTGAATATAGATAAATTGAATAATAGTGCCAATGATCAATAACACCATCGAAATGGCTAAAACGATGAGAATTGCCTTATAACCGACACAGGCCCCAATTCCAGCGTTTAGTTTAAAATCCCCTGGAAAAATTCCATTTGTATGTCGAAAAAAACGATAAATCTCATTGATAAACCAAAAAATGGAATACCCCACAATTGCACCGATAATCGCTTCATGTGAATCAATGAACACATGATAAAGAGAAAAAAACAATCCAAGCCATAATAAAGTCAAAGTAAATTGATCGGGCAAAATGCAATATTCATAATCAGTCATAAAGCAGCAAATGAGCAAAGCGCTGGATGATAAAACAAATAAGGTCATAGGCGTTAAAGAAAAGAAGAGAATGGTTAAACCAAAAAGTATTGCAAGGCCCACTTCAATCAACCATTCTCTTTTTTTTATTTTCCGCTTACAATTTGGACAGTGCCCTTGAATGCTCAGATAGCCAATAATCGGGACATCCGACCATCCTAAAAAAGGGTACTGGCACTGAGAGCAGTGACTGGTTGTAAAACAAGAGTGAAAAACATCGCGCAGCTCTCCCCCTTCTTTACACCCTTCTAATAGAAATACGGGAAGCTCCCTCGTCAATGAAGCAATAAATTTTCCAAGATAAGCCCCCACAGTTATTGCTACAATGACATAAAAAAACAACATATTTCCCCTTTTACTGAATGAAAACGAAATCTTCTTTTTTTGTATCTATTTTTCTTTTATAAACAAAATAAAGAGGTAAAACCATGAAAAAAAATATTTTATTTACCCAATTATGTTCTTGCCTCCCCTTATTTGTTGCTTTTTGTGAAGAGCCAGGAGTGTATATTCCACCCGGCAATGATGCAGATACTACGGGGACCTATTCTCAAATGAATGCGACATTGGAAAATTATGATTCGAATCGGGGCGATGAAAAACAAGTGGAGAACTGGTGGGAAGGAGCTTTGAATTTCGCCAGTGAATACATGCGGCGATTAGATGAGGGTGAATATGCTTCCACTTGGGGATCCAATGATAAAATCATTCAGGATATTATTGGAAAAGGAGAGTGGCAAAGAGGCCTGGCAAAAACACGATCGGAACTTGGACCTGTCACCTATCGCGAGTTAGTAGATAAACGGATGGCTATTAATCCCAATGGCTTGCCCCAAGGTGTCTATGTCATTTTAACTTATAACACCACTTTTAAAAACACCGGTAATGGGCAAGAAGTTCTTGCCCTTCATCGCTATTCGGATGGCAGATGGAACACCTTAATTTATCAATCTTATCAGGACCCTAATCCATCACCATAATGGATAATCTTCCAGTTGAATCCTGGAAAAAAAATTGGATCGCTCGATAAAGAAAGGGACATTTAGGGTAGCATGAAAATTTTTAAACCATCGTTTGAGTACATGCAATCCCTTTTTTCATCATTTCGCAAGTCGGGAGTTAACCATACAGAAATTAAAATTACCGAAAATCTTTTGGCCTATTCACGCAAGATCATTCCAGAAATTTTTATGGAATTGGAAACAGACGAAAGAGGGTTGGTAGGGAGTGATGTTCGCGAGCGTTTAGAAAAATATGGGTTAAACGAAATATCCTATGAACAACCCCCATCATGGTATAACTTTTTGTTTAAAAGTTATCTCAATCCATTTAATATTTTGCTGACTGCCTTAGGGATGTTGTCGTATTTCCTTGATGATATCAATGGCATGTTAATTATTCTTGCCATGGTCGCACTGAGCGTCGGCATCCGGTTTATACAAGAATTTCGCTCGCATGTTGCTGCTGAGAAGCTGAAAGCCTTGGTAAGTACCAAGGCAACTGTCATCCGGCGCGGAGACAGGCAATCTGCAGGAACGAAGATTGAAATTCCTATGAAAGGGATTGTCCCGGGCGATATTATTTTTCTTTCGGCCGGCGACATGCTCCCTGCTGATGTACGTCTCATCTCTTCAAAAGAATTATTTGTCAGTCAATCCTCTCTTACCGGAGAATCGATGCCCACGGAAAAATATGATTTACCCCTGCAAAACGAACCTCAAGGCATCAATCTCATTGAAATGCCTAACATGTGCTTCTATGGTACAAACGTTCTCAACGGTACAGCTTTAGCTGTGGTTGTTGCGACAGGAAATAACACTTTTTTTGGTTCAATCGCAAAAAAAATTGCTGATTATCGTCCACCGACAAGTTTTGATATTGGCATCAATAAAGTGTCATGGCTATTGATACGCTTCATGTGTATCATGGTGCCGATCGTATTGCTGATCAATGGCTTTACAAAAGGGAATTGGTTTGAGGCTCTTCTCTTCGCATTGTCTGTCGCTGTAGGCTTAATACCGGAAATGCTACCTATGATCGTCACAGCAAACTTAGCCAGTGGCGCTGTAAGGATGGCGCGTAGCAAAGTGGTGGTTAAGCGGCTTAATTCCATTCAGAATTTTGGTGCGATGAATGTTTTATGTACAGATAAGACAGGCACGTTAACGCAAGATCGCATTATTCTTGAAAAACATTTAAATCTTGAAGGTGGAGAGAACGAAGAGGTTTTGCAGTATGGCTATCTCAACAGTTACTATCAAACGGGATTAAAGAACCTTTTGGACTCAGCGGTATTGGAACATGTGGAAATTAAGAAACAAATGCATATTGGGCAGGAGTTCGGAAAAATTGATGAAATTCCTTTTGATTTTATTAGGCGAAGGATGTCGGTGGTTGTTGAAAAATCCACCCAACAACATCTACTGATTTGCAAAGGCGCTATTGAAGAAATGATTGCTGTGTGCAGCTTTGCAAGATCTAATGGAAATGTCATTCCATTGACAGATCAAATCAAGCAGCAAGCGATGAGTTTAGTGGATGAAATGAATGACGACGGGTTGCGGGTCTTGGGAGTAGCTTATAAAGAAATTCCTGCAGAAGTAAATAAAGAATATAAGGCTAAGGATGAACATTCACTAATATTGATGGGTTTTTTGGCCTTTCTAGATCCTCCCAAGCAATCAGCTGAAAAAGCTATTGCTGAATTAAAGATATTGAATATTCAAGTGAAGGTCTTGACGGGCGATAATGAAATTGTAACAAGAAAAATTTGTAAATGGGTGGGATTAAAAGTAGAAAAAGTACTGAACGGCCCAGAAATTGAAAGGTTAAGCGATGCCGAGCTTCGCTCTCAGGTAGATGCCACAACAATTTTCGCAAAACTTTCCCCCTTGCAGAAGTCCAGGGTTATTTCTATGCTCAAAGCTAATGGTCATACGGTAGGTTTTCTGGGTGATGGCATCAACGATGCGCCTGCCTTAAAAGAATCTGATATTGGGATTTCTGTCGACACTGCTTTGGATATTGCTAAAGAGTCTGCAGACATCATTATGCTAGAAAAAAGCTTGTTGTTCTTGAAAGAGGGAGTCGTTGAAGGACGCCGGACATTTGGAAATATCATTAAATATATCAAGATGGCTGTCAGCTCAAATTTTGGCAATGTTTTCAGTATATTGGGAGCAAGCGCCTTGTTTCCTTTTTTACCCATGATGCCCTTGCAGTTGCTGGTGCAAAACTTTCTTTACGATTTTTCACAACTTACAATTCCTTTTGACAAGGTCGACAGCGAATTTTTGAAAAAACCTCGCAAATGGGATCCGAGTGGAATTGCAAAATTTATGATATACATTGGACCGATCAGTTCCATTTTTGATTATACCACTTTTGCTGTGTTATGGTATGTCTTTGCTGCTAATTCAATCGAAAATCAAGCTTTATTTCAAACAGGATGGTTCGTTGAAGGTCTTTTGTCACAGACATTAATTGTGCATATGATTAGAACACAGAAAATTCCTTTTATCCAAAGTATCGCCTCGTTACCGCTCCTTACGACAACGATAGTGATTATGACGATTGGTATCTATCTTCCTTACACGCATGTGGGAGCAAGCCTAGGCTTTGTTCCACTACCCGGTTATTTTTATTATTGGTTGGGGGCTACACTAATTAGTTATTGTGTGTTAGTGCAGATGATTAAAACCTGGTTTATCCGAAAATTTCAGTTTTGGTTATGAAACAAATACTTAGAACCTGTTCAGAATCGCACGGTCATATCTACCCCAGCCAAGACCATTCCTTTCCTTTTTCCAAGATCAAAAGCACGATGGTCCCAATTGCGATAGTAACCGATTTCAGGACGAATCTGAACGATTGAATTGAAATTATGACTCAACCCGATGGCATGACTTGTGTATGTTCCTGGAAAACCGGAGCGTTCTCCATCGGCATCCCGCCAAACCTCATTGCGAACTGTGATAAAGTCCTTATCAGTAAATTTGAACATTGTGTAATTAACCACACCATAAGCCCATGTCATTCCGGGAATATCAGCACCGATACCACCTCCGCCGCCAAATGATTTAACTGGGCCCGCACTAGGAGTTCCACCAACTACAGCATCACGCTGCCACATGAAATAACCTTCTGTTTTTGTGTGGATGTCATCATTAAATTTATGTTGCCATGTACCAACCAAATAATTGAAATTATCATGGCCAAGTTTTTGTCCATACATATGAAACCGACGAAACTTTGCACCATTGATATCATTTAACACGAGGTATACGGAATCATTATTATCACAAGAAACCCAGCGAACGCCGAGCATTCCTGTTGGAAGGGCTCCTTTATACCAAGGAGCCATATCAGTTCCTGCGTGAATGCATGCTTGTACTGTCCAGTTCTTATTAAGCATGATGGTTGCCATAACACCAGTTTGAGTGTATGTATCGAAAGTGAAAAGCAGCGAATGTGTTCCCATGTAGTTGTCTGGAGCAAATTGCGTTTCAATATCTGGACATGCAATCCAACGCCCAATACGGACAGTCATTCCTTGAGCAACCGAAGGGGTATAAACTTCTGCATATTGTTCAGTAAAGTCATATCCATATAGATTGTTATCTTTTAATAACTGATAGCTTGTCCATCCTCCAGCTGTCATGAAGCGATAATCCATTCCGTATAAAAAAGTAGAGCGGAATCCAACGTCAACATGATCTGTCTGCACAGAATCAACTTCTCTTTCTAAACGAAAGACGAACTGATCGAACTCGACTCTGTTTGGGACAATCCAATAGGAGTCTGGAGCATTGGAATCTTCGCTTGTACTCAAGTTCGCAGAACCATTAAACCAACCATATGCTTTAATTCTACTTTTTTTGATGTCATCCCCATAAGGTGTCTTATAAATGGCCTTCATCAATGGATAAACTTCATCGCTTGGTGGTACCCCAATTAAAGGACTTCCTTGGTATTCTGCGGATGGAAATGGTGGAGAAGCAAAAGGGGCAGGCAAGGCTCGTCTTTTTGGCTCTTTATTTTCAGATGTTTCGTCATCCCCAGACTTTTCATCTTGGTAATTACATTGAATAGTGCTGCTCTCAAAAGAAAAGTTTGAGTCATTTTGATTTGGAGAAGAAATTTCTCTGTAGCAATTCTCAAGCTCATCCGCCCAAGAAATTCCAAAGGGGATTAAAATAGCTAAACCAAACATTACACTGGAAATTTTTCTAAATATGTCCATCCTGCATATAAAAGAAGGATTTAACCTAAAAACGGCAGTTGAAGACGCTGAATCAAAAGATTGCATCGCTTTAGCATCTTGAACTGCCATTTTTAGGTTTAAATAAAAAATTTTTCTTTGCATAAAAAAAACCTAAAAATTTTAATAAGAGCCACGAAAGTCATATATATGAAAACTACGTTTTCTTATAGAATTTTTTTGCATATCAATCTTATCAAGAACCTATACCGAAAGAAATCTAATCACGATCTGTGTACTTGAAAATTAATAATTTTTCCATTATAACTTTTTAATTAAATTTTAAAAGATTAATTTATTATGAAAATCGCACAATACAATTTATTTATTACAAATGAAAAAGATGCTTACATAAGAGAATTTGTTTCTCCTAAAAGAATGTCTGACATTCCAATAGAACTTTTTGATCAATGTTTATCATTTCTTGAAACTAGTGAAAAAATGAACCACTATGAATGGGAATGTGACCGCTTCATTTGGATCTCCTTAGCATATAAAAACCCCGCTCGATTCCCATTTATAAAATACACCCCGAATCCTTTTTATTTGGAGCGATTCTCTCAGTCGATTGTTAATGATCTAAACAATCTCTATAATGAGAGTGTTGTTGATTTTTCTATTACCGATGGTCATAGCATAAAAGATCCATTTCAAGACGAAATGACTTGTCTAACCTATCTCAAAGGTAAAGGCAGAGGCCCCTTGCGTCGCCAAATATTTGAGATCACTACCTTATCAATCAGAGAGTTAGATATAAAAAACACCCTTAATTTTAATTTTTTCACAAACTTAAAGCGAGTTGAACTGGCATACGGGGATTATAATTGCGGCCCAACTCTTGAACAAATCAACCAAATACCATTGACTGTCAATGACCTAAATATATGTAGAATCGATACTGAGAATATTAACTTAAGTCGTCTAAATTTAAATAGACTCCTTCTTTGCGCACTTGAGAATCTAACTGTGGAACAGTGGAATCAGATTTCAACTGATTTAGAAATTCTTATTCTCGAAAATCAAGACATCAAACATTTTAGTTTTAGTCGCTTTAATCTTAAAAGGCTTGATCTGATTTTCTACTTAAATATAATGAGTTTAACACCAAAACATTTAACTGAAATCAGACCCACATTGAAAGAATTAACATTGCGATTTCCCAGCGATTATACTGAGCAGATTGATGGTTATAACATTCGAGTTAACGCTATTAATTTGAGTCATCTGAAACATTTAGAAAAGTTCAATTTTTCACAAGAATCATATACCCCTTTTTTGGTTCGTTACGAATATTTTCCCGCAAATCTAATGGTTCAATCTTTATCATCAACGATTAAAATATTACAATTATCAACGCTGAATCTCAATGGAGTGACATGGAATCGATTTGTTTGCTTAGAAGAGTTGTCTTTAATTGATTGTTCGGAAATCACACCTGCGGACATCGAACAATTTCCAAAAACCATTACACATTTAAAATTAGTAGGCTTTGATTTTATAGGCTGGGATATCTCTTTATTTGCTCCTTTTACCAGTTTAAAAACCCTCGATCTAGAGAACTGCGAAAATACAAGCATGATCGAATCCACTTGCGAATCCTATCCAGAGGAGTTCTCATTTGATCTCATAACCTCAGACCTCTTGCTTAATTGGTTTTTTTATCAACCAAATGTAATTACGCAAAAGGTCTAATACCTAAAAAGCATTGGTGATTCCGATTTTAGCACCTACTTTATCCCATTCGAGCTGGTCCTTTGTCGTAGAATTGGTGTGCCACCAATTGCCTTCCATCACCATCACTCCATACCAAAAACCGCAAATATGGCAGTTGACCCCAAGAGTGTTGTTAAAACCATAGGCGTACCCTTTTTTATGGTAGTCATCGACAAAATCAACCCCTGTTAAAGATTTTCTTTTTCTATGGCAGCTGTTAAATGCATGAAATTCTGTATACCAAAAAAGGGACCAGCGATCATCGACAGCAAATGCCACATCTGCTCCTAAATATAGACCGTACCAAGTAAAGCGATAATGACTTGTTTCTTCAAAATTGATCAACCCAAGGGCTTTTGCAATGGTTGGATCAGATGAATCAGAAAAAGGATCTGACTCTGGAAAACCGACAAAAGGATTGTCGCGAGCAACAGCAAAAGAAGAACTTGACGAGCTGTTATTTAAACTTTGTCGCAAATGTTGACGGCGTCTTAATCCTTTTCCATAATATCCATAATAACCATAAGAGGAATAATCTTCAGGCATTTTGACGTCGAGCTTTTGCTGATGATAGGAAAAGCCGAGCAGAGGAACTACCGAAAGGCGGCAATCAAAGAAGGCAAAGGGATAGCCTATTGCCCCATCAATATCATACAGCTCGCTCCGCCTTCTAATTGGGTCATTTGTCTCAACAGTGATCGGGCCAAAAAAGACCGGACTATTTATCTTAAAATGCTCATGCATTCTCCCATTATGAGAGCCTCCATATTCGCCAGATAATCTGACGTAGTAATCGGGAGAGAACCATTTCCATTGAAATGCGACAGTATAACTATTAATATCCCTAAAGTTGATATGATCTTTGACTTTACCTGAAATATCATCCGACTTTAAATCTTTTAATTTCCAAGTGAGATTATCCCGCCTCCATCCAACATCTAAATTGAGTGTTTGTACCCAACAAGAAGGGCAAGTTGGGCAGGCGTTGTCCCAAAAGGGTGAAAGCAATGGATCCCAGGTAGCAACAGAGTAGGATATCGCGGACATCCAAGCGGCGCTGGCAATAAAAAAACGTTTAAGCATGAGATAAGCTCCAGATTAAAAAGATTTTTTAATCTTGGAGCAATAATAAATCAACTAAATTATATGAATTACTCCGCGCAAAGGTTCAGTGATTCAAATTGTCTAGCTTTCAGCTAGGAAGAACATATTAAGTCAGCATGTGATCGGCGAATTCTTTAGCCATTTTCCCATCGACATTGCTGTTAATCTTCATAATCGCCTTCATGACAAGGCCAAATTCTTTTTTAGATTTAGCACCTGATTCGGCAATCGCTTGCATGACGATCTGCTTAGTTTCTTCCGGTGTAGGAGCCTTTGGTAAGAATTCTTGGACAATAGCGATTTCCGCCTTTAATTTTTCAACAATCTCTGGCCGATTCAATTCTTGCGCTTGTGTCATTGCCTCTTGTAGATTGCCAAAGTAGGTTTTAAATAACTTACTCACTTCTTGATCGGAGAGGTTTCCTCTCGCATCGACTGCCAAAATTTTTGATTTCAACATGCGCAAAGTATCTAGGCGGATCTGATCTCTCTTTTTCATCGCCTCTTTGATTTCTTCACTAATTTTTTCAGCTAATGTTGTCATTTTTTTTCCTCTTCCGTTTTAACGGAAATTCCACTTTTTGATGGTCAACTTTTTGTATCTTTTTGATTTTAAGCATATTTGCAATTCGCGTTTAGTGTCTACAAACACAACACCAAAGTATCGTTATGGTATAAGGTGATTTTTAAAAGTCATTTTTGAATCGCTCGAGAGCAAAATTGGACTGTTCTCCGCCGAGTTGTATCCTTAGTATGTTAAGCGCTTCGATTGTTAAGACATTGATTGAAGGAGTTTCGTTTTTTTCTTCTTGCGGCGGTGCCAATGGCACTTTAAATGTTCGCTCATTAGGCTTTCTTTCGATTTCGGCTCCCTTTTTTTGAAAAATAAGGGGGGGATAGTGACTTAAGGGATTTTTCAAACTTGTTTGAAAAACTTTAGTAGAAAAAGGAATCACTCTCTCTTCCATAGTATTTCTTTTTTTTAATGAAGGATTAGAGATATTTATTACAATGGATGTTCTTTTTCTGGGAAGAACAATCATTTCATTTTCCAAATCACTTAAATCATCAAGACTTTCATTCAAATGATTATTCCCTAAATTAGAAACATTATTCATCTTTACCTTTTTTTATTTTAACTCGACTTTGTACAATTTTTGAACTCATCTTCGGAGAGAAGCTTTCTACAGCTAAATAAATTTCTCGAAAGGGGGAAAACAACCCCTTCCTGCGAAATGTATTACGCTGTAATTTGCTTCTCTCTCGAATATTCGTCCAAAAATTGTACAAAGTCGAGTTTTAATAAAATTTTTGAAAAAAAATATATTCCTTTCTATTTTTTTTCAATAGTCATCTTGCAACATTGGCTTTGTTTAACGCGTTTGTTTAGTAAAGTGCGAGATTTTCGGAGCATTTTTATATTTATTTTTTTCGATGTTCAGTTATTATATACCGAAACAACTTCAAAACTTGGTTTTTTAACGCGCCAAAGTCCCGGGGTTGAGCGATCGTAAAAGGCATTGTATTGATTTAATACTATGCCTTTTACGATCGCTCAACCACGGGAGCTTTCGCGCAGCTAAAAACCCAAGTTTTGAAATTGTTTCGGTATATCTGTTTTTTCTGAATGTTGGTGATGAATAATGAAAATTTTAATGATTGGCGTAGGCTACGTCGGTTTAGTGAGCGGGACATGTTTTGCCGAAATGGGGCATACTGTGATTTGTTTAGACATTAACCCCTCGCGTATCAATCAACTCAATCAAGGCTTTATTCCTATTTATGAGCCGGGATTGGAAGAAATGGTCAAAAGAAATATTAAATCGAAACGCCTATCGTTTACAACGGATTACCCAAATAGCATTTCGCATTCAGATGTGTGTTTTATTGCTGTAGACACCCCCTCGAATGCTTTAGGCGAGGCCGACATCAGCCAGGTTGAATCAGTGGCAAAAATGCTCGGGTCTTATTTAGACCACGAATGCTTAATCGTCACAAAATCAACCGTACCGGTAGGGACAACTTTTAGGGTGGCTTCTATTATCACGAGCGAATTAGAAAAACGTGAAGCGGCTATTGCTTTTGATGTGGTTTCAAACCCTGAATTTTTAAAAGAAGGGAATGCGATCCAAGATTTCATGAAACCCGACAGGGTCATTATTGGGGTGAACAACGCTCGGGCAGCGGCCATTATGCAAGACATTTACTCCCCTTTTATGCTCAATCATGATCGTCTCCTCGTCATGGACATTCCTTCTGCTGAATTGTCTAAATATGCGGCCAACGCGATGTTAGCAACCCGAATTTCCTTTATGAATGAAATGGCTGCTCTTTGTGAAAAATTAAATGCCAATGTGAATTGGGTGAGAAAAGCCATAGGGGCAGATGATCGGGTTGGAAATAAGTTTTTATATCCGGGTGTTGGGTATGGCGGGTCTTGCTTGCCAAAAGATGTGAAAGCATTGATCGCCCAAGGAAATGGCTGTGATACCCAACTTTCAATCCTCGAGGCAGTTCAAAAGGTCAATCAAAACCAAAAAAAACTGATGGGATCGAAGCTTTCTGCTTATTTTGCTGACAAGGGAGGGCTTTCGGGAAAAACAATTGCCATTTTAGGACTTTCCTTTAAACCGGATACTGATGATATGCGAGAAGCTTCATCTCTCGTCCTTATTCAAGATTTATTAAAAAGTGAAGTCCTTTTGCGCTTATTCGATCCGATTGCAATGTCAAAAGCGCGCTCTCTGTTACCGGATTTAGTTGAAATCACTTGGTGCCAAGATGAATATGAAGCAGCTCAGGATGCTGATGCAATAGTACTTATGACCGAATGGAAACAATTTCGCTTCCTGGATTTCCATTTGATCTTGAAAAAAATGAAAGGAAATGTTCTTTTTGATGGTCGAAATCAATATCAACCTAAAGAAATGGCCAAAAAAGGACTAGATTATATCAGCATCGGCAGACAATCAGTCCTTGCGGAAACAGATGCAACCATCCTACACAAGTAATTTTGCAATGACCCTCGATATCGCACACTACATTCATGCCCAGGGTCAATTGATCGAGCAGCAACTCGAACATCTCGTCTCCCTCCATCATGGGTATCATCAAAAATTATTTGAATCTGCTCGGTATGCCTTATTGGGAGGAGGCAAGAGGCTCCGGCCCATTTTGGCCTTAGCCACTACCCATATCTTGCAAGGGGACTGCCATCTTGCCTTAACCCCTGCCTGTACTCTTGAACTCATCCATACTTATTCCCTCATCCATGATGATTTACCATGCATGGATAATGACGACTTTAGAAGGGGAAAATTAACTGTCCATCGTCAGTTTTCTGAAGGGCATGCCGTGCTTACAGGCGATTATCTGTTGACTTATGCCTTTGAAGTTCTTGCAAATCATCCTCAATTACACCCAATAAAAAAAACGCAATTGATTGGAACTTTAGCTAAAAGAAGCGGGGGGGATGGGATGATAGGGGGACAAGTGATGGATTTAGCGTTCGAAGGAAAACAAGTCACCCTTGAACAACTCAAAATGCTCCATCGAAATAAAACGGGTGCCCTCATTGTCGCAGCCGTTGAATTCGGGGGGATTATAAGCGATGCTAACCCTAACCAGATGAACCATTTGCGTCAATTTGGCGAAGCGATAGGCCTTGCCTTTCAAATTGTGGATGACATCTTGGATGTGACCGAAGCCCAAGCAAAGCATGGTAAAGCAATCGCATCGGACGTTATCAATCGAAAAACAACCTACGCAAGCTTGCTCGGCGTTGAGCAAGCTCAATCTTATGCTCAAAATCTTTATCAACAAGCTATCCTAGCGCTCAAGCAAATCCCCTATGACACTTCATTATTGGTTTGGTTAGCCGATTTCATTCTAAAAAGAAAATATTAGACATCTTGCATCATTCCATTTGCTTGCTAAAATGAGAGATTTTTGGATGGATTTATTGCCAAATTTTGAGAGCATATTGAATTTAATATGGTCGAAAAATTTGGCAATAAAGACGCCAAAAAGATCCATTTTAGCAAGCAAATGGAATGATGCAAGATGTCTATTGATTTTTTTTGTTAAAAATTTTATAAACAAACTTTTATAAAATTTTTGTTAAAATAGATTAGAATAGACCTCTTTCGAAACTCGCTTTGCTTGAGAAAAGACAAGATTTTTGGATGGATTTATTGCCAAATTTTGAGAGCATATTGAGTGAAATCTGGTCGAAAAATTTGGCAATAAAGACGCCAAGACCCTGATTGCTACCTTAGAAGGGCAGTAGATTCGAGATTATTTTCTCTCTAGGAGCTCGCACGGGCTGCCGAAAATAGTTGAGTCATATTGACTAATATGGCTCAACTATTTTTGCGAGCTTCTAGAGGAAAAGAACTCGAATCTACCCGCTTATAAGGCAGCAATCAGGGTCAAAGATTCTTTTTATCAAGCAAATGGAGTTTCGAAAAAGGTCTAATATGGAAGAAGTCAATCACCTCCCCTCTTGTGCCCCAATCCTCACGATTAATTGGCCGTTAAATTGCACGATTAAGCATATTCCGGTTAAACGAGGTTTTGATATTTTCTTTAGTCTCCTAGGCTTCGTCATCTTTGCCCCTTTTTTTTTATTGATCGCTTTACTGCTCTTTATTACCTCACCCGGCAAAATCATTTATTCACATGAAAGGATTGGAAGGGGCGGCAAGCCATTCAAATGTTATAAATTTAGAACCATGTATTTTAATGCCGACAAAAGATTAAATGATTTGTTAGCGAAACATCCCGAATTAAAATCTGAATGGGAACAGTCATTTAAATTGAAAAAAGACCCCAGAATCACCCCTATAGGGAGATTTTTGCGCAAAACATCCCTGGATGAAATTCCTCAATTTTGGAACGTTTTAAAAGGTGATTTGAGCATCGTAGGCCCCCGGCCTGTCGTTAAAGAGGAATTAACCAAATATTACAATGTGAAAGCCTATAAAATTCTGTCGATTCGCCCCGGATTGACAGGCGTTTGGCAAGTCTCTGGAAGAAATAACATTCGAACCTATGATGAAAGAATTGCTATGGATGAATTCTATATTGATCATCAATCCCTTTTATTAGATATGAAACTGATAGCAAAAACCTTTCCCGTCATGTTGTTTTCTAGAGGAGCTTATTAGGTTCTGAAACTCTTTTTTTATACATTCGCACTTTCTCAAACCCTTCCCCTTTTTTTTCCTTTATGGCATCCCCTTTTTTTTGCCCCTTTTTTGATCATTTCACTGTTTCATTATTCTTTATCAGGATGTTTATTATTAGGTTTTCTTTGTGGTTTTATTGTCGATTTATTTTCAGCAGAAACATTTTTTGGCAACACAATTATAAATTATACTCTTGTAACATGTGTTTTGTATCGATTTAAAAATTATCTTTTTCATGATGGATGGACCACTCTTTCAAGCTTCAGTTGGGTATTTCATAGCCTTTCTTTTTTACTGCAAATGCTCTCCTTTCATTTTACAGATCCGGAAAAGCTATTCTCTTGGCATTTATTTTATAATGAATGCCTCTACTTGCCATTACAAACTGCTGTGTATGCATTTATTTACTTTACCTTCCCTAAGTATTTCTTTTCTTTTTTAAAGAGACATTATTTGGTATATACTGCTTCCAGTTGAAAGCTGGAAGCAGTATGTAGGCATTCATGAAGAAAATACCCCTAGCTGAAAAGTTGAGACCCCAAACCTTTGGCGATATTGTGGGCCAAGATCATATTCTTGGTGAAAATGGCATTATCACAAGGTCTATTCAAACGGGCACACCCCTGTCCATTATATTATGGGGTCCTCCCGGGTGCGGAAAAACATCACTTGCGCGCTTGTATGCTCAAGCTTTTGATATGCGTTTTATTTCTTTAAGCGCAATCTTCAGCGGTGTAGCAGATCTAAAAAAGATTTTTAAAGAGGCACAAGAACAAACACTCTTCCAAAGAGGGACATTACTTTTCGTCGATGAGATCCATCGGTTTAATAAATCTCAACAAGATGCATTTCTTCCCTATGTTGAAAATGGAACCATTACACTCATTGGGGCAACAGCTGAAAACCCTTCTTTTTATCTCAATGCAGCTTTGCTTTCTCGCTTGCGCGTACTGCCGCTTTATCCCTTAGATCCTTTTTCTTTAGAGATGCTTTTAAAAAGATATGAATCGAAATGCGGTTCGCTTGAGTTGAGTGAAGATTCTAGAGCATTAGTGATCCAGCTTGCCCAAGGCGATGGAAGGTATCTCTACAATCTGATCGAAAATATTGAAAGTGTTCCTGAAAAACCCATCGACAAGGAAAAACTCGAACAACTATTGCAAAAAAGGACTGCTCTTTTTGATAAAGGGGGCGATCAACATTACAACTTAATTTCAGCCCTTCATAAATCTGTGAGGGGGTCTGATCCTGATGCAGCTATCTATTGGTTTTCTCGATTGCTCGAAGGGGGTGAAGAACCCCTTTTTCTCGCAAGGAGATTAATACGCATGGCCAGCGAAGATATCGGGCTTGCCGATCCCCATGCGCTTATCTTAGCAATCGCTGCAAAGGATGCCTACCAAATGCTTGGATCTCCTGAAGGGGAATTAGCTCTAGCAGAAGTCGTTATCTACTTAGCATTAGCTCCTAAAAGCAATGCCCTCTATGTTGGTTTAAACGAAGCGAGGGAACATGCTGCGAAAACAACCCATTTTACACCGCCAACTATTATTTTGAATGCGCCCACTCCTCTCATGAAAAAGATGGGATATGGGAAAGGTTATCTTTACGATCATGATGTCGATGATGCTTTTTCCGGCCAAAATTATTTTCCGGATGAAATGAAAAGAACGACTTTTTACACCCCTGTGGAAAGAGGTTTTGAAAGAGAACTCAAAAAAAGAGCCGACTATTTTAATAAACTGCGCAATAAAAAAAGCTCATAGCACAAATAAGAATCAACATTTAAGTCATTTTAAATCATTTGCCATAAATATTCTTAGTATACAAACATCTAATAATTAAAATTTAACGCAAAGATGCAAAGATGCAAAGCGGGCATCATAAGGAATATTTTATATAGATCGTGCTTCAAGATTTTGCCTAATGTTCCATCCAAAGCAAAAATTAACGATGGAAATGATGGAACGATATAATGATTGAACAAAAGAGTTTTAAATTAAAGAACTGCCATCGATTGCGTGTGTTGGTGCCCTTTGAAAAAAGCACTGAATACGCTCAATGTCTAAGCTCAGTGGCTTTTTTTAAAGGACACCAACACACGCAATCGAGAAACTTTCCTGGTTTGAGCTTTGCTCAAATCAGGATTTAAAAACCTTATCATTATATCGTTCAATCGTTATCATCGTTGATTTAACTGTGAGATAAACTTTGTTTGGCAAACTTTTGAGTTTCTTGTGTATTATGCGCCTTTGCACCTTTGCGTTTAATTTATTATCTTAACTATCGGAAAAGGAAAATAGAATGAACTTACAAGAAAGATTAGAGAAATATGATCCTGTTAAACATGGTGGTGAGGTAATGGTCTTTGAACCTGTAGGATTAGAAAATTTTGATGACTTAAACACAAAAACACAAAGACACGAAGATACAAAGAATGAATTTTAAAAAGCCTTATCCTGGTCTATGGCTCTGTTGATGGCTGTTTACGGATGCATTCGATAAAAAGTTTGCTTCTTGCGTCTTGCAATTCATCCAATAATTGTTGAATTTTAGCCTCATCTTGGATGCCGTGTTCTTTGAGAACTTTTCCAAAAACTTCCAGTAGAGTTTCTCGATAAATTTTGACAGCTAATTCTCTCTGTGATGCATTTTTAAAGGGGTTGCTGTCTATTTCAGAAGATTTTTTTTCAACAATTTTTGCTAATTCTTTATCTTTTTGAGCGAGTTCTTTGGATATCTCTTCTGCTTGATCTTTTGGAATATTTGCTTTAATTAAAGTCGATTGAACGAGTTGCTCAGGATAAAAGCGCATGAGTTCTTCTTTTGTACATTTCATTGAATTTGAAAGGACAACTTCAGTTGTTTCTGCATTAAGGCTACATAAAGAAAATGAGAAATAACATAGAAAGGCGTAACATTTTTTTTTCATAGATCCTCATTCAAATTAAG
Source organism: Parachlamydiaceae bacterium (assembly GCA_025451995.1). Taxonomy (GTDB): domain Bacteria; phylum Chlamydiota; class Chlamydiia; order Chlamydiales; family Parachlamydiaceae; genus JANWJE01. The sequence continues at coordinate 32,347 of JANWJE010000045.1, forward strand.
TTCTTTGGTTTTAAAGAGAGTGCCTCAGGTCCAAAACAATTTAAATACTCAGGAAACTTTTGTAGAAAAATATATTGAAAAATCAATTCTGCATTTTGGTTTCCTTCAATCGTTGGATATGCTTTTAATGCCTCATAAAATAGTTCGAAGAGGACTTCTTTTAAAATTTTAGCAGTGGGTCCTCTTTTAAGAGGATATTCTATGGGATTTGGCACCATAAAAGCTGTTCGAATTTTCATCCTTTCAGGAACTTCACGATTTTTAACTTTCAGATATTGATTGATAGGCAACCACAATTCTTGACGGACATCATACATGCTTAAAGCTTGATTGACAACTGATTCTGTAAAAAACTGAGTTTCCAATTGTACAAGACAGGGAATATTATCCGGGACAACTGTCGGAATTGCCTCTATTAATCGAAAAGAAAAAGATAAAATGAATAAAAATAAATAGGTTGGCATATCCTATTTGTTGCATAAATCATATTTTTATTGCAAAATTTATCATGCTAATTACGCAAGAGGTCTAATGTTAATCGATGGAAAAAAAATTGCAGAAGAAATACAGCTTGAAATTCAGGAAAAGATTAAGCAATTGAAGTTTAGACCTCCTTCACTGGCTGTTGTACTCATTGGAAATCACCCCCCATCTCAAATTTATGTAAATCGTAAAACCCAGGCGTGTGAATCAGTGGGTATTCATTCTGTTAAAATTTCTTTGCCGGAAACAATCACTGAAGAAGAGTTGCTCAAAAAAATACATGATTTAAACGAAGATTACTCAATCGATGGTATTTTAGTCCAGCTCCCTCTTCCAGCTCACTTCAATCCCATGAAAATTACTCATTTTATTGATCCCAAAAAAGATGTGGATGGTTTTAATCCCTATAATGTCGGGAAAATGCTTATTGGCGAAAGCGATGGGTTTTTGCCCTGTACCCCGCTCGGCATAAAAGTATTAATTGAAAAATATGGTATAGATATCACCGGACGTCATGCCTTAGTGATTGGGAGAAGCAATATCGTTGGCAAACCATTAGCGGCCCTTTTAATGCAGGGCGCACCCGTTGGCAATGCCACTGTCACTGTCGCTCATCGCTATTCGACGGATCTTAAAAAGTTTTGCCTCCTCGCTGACATTATTATTGTAGCGATTGGACAACCAAAATTCATCACCGCCGATATGGTCAAAGATGGCGCCGTTATTATTGATGTAGGTATTAATAAAATTGAAGATAAAACAAAAAAAACCGGGTATAGAATAGTTGGGGACGTCGATTTTGACAATGTTGCCCCAAAATGCTCCTATATCACACCCGTACCGGGCGGGGTTGGCCCTATGACGATCGCGATGCTTTTAAATAATACCTTGCATGCCTATCTATCCAAGAGAGTCGCAGGTGACTAAATCTCTATTAGACCTCTTGCGTAATTACATTTTCTCAAGCAAAGCTAATTACGCAAGAGGTCTATTCTTGCTGTTCCCTTTAGTTTTCCTTGCAGCCGGCTGCAATTTCCAAAAAAAGGGGCCTATCCATCTCTGTGAAAATGTCATGACTATTGATTATCACATTACAATAGGTGACCCATTGACGGAGATACAAATTAAGAATGCGCAGAAAATAATTGCTCAAACTTTTGATGAAATAAATGGGGTATTTAATAAATGGAACCCAGACTCTGAGATAAGCAGGCTAAACGATTTACCTGCTTTGACTCGCATTCAACTATCGCCTGCATTAGCCCAATTTTTTCATCGGTTGACTTATTTTGTGCAATTGTCGGAAGGACGCTTTGATCCAACCATTGAATCGATTCAAGAAGTATGGAAAAGGCATTTAAATGACGGCACTTATCCAAGTGTTGCAGAATTAGATGAAATCAAAGCAACCCTTGGATGGAATAAAATCCATTTAGAAAATGACATTTTTTATAAAGAGGATAGCCGAACAAAACTAGATTTTGGCGGCGTTGCAAAGGGGTATGGGGTTGATTTAATTATCGAAAGATTACAATCGATAGGAATTAAAAATCTTTATGTGGAATGGGGCGGAGAAATTAGAACCATTGGAATCCACCCAGATCAACGTCCTTGGAGAGTTTTTATTAGTCGCCTAGGGAGCATGAATCCCAAAGATGCCATTGCAGAAATTGATATCATTGACAAAGCATTAGCCACTAGCGGTGATTATTTTCAATATTGGGAAGCAACAGATGGCAAAGGAAATAAGAAAACGTTATGCCATATCATCAATCCCTTGACCTATTCTCCGATGGAAATCAAAGCTGGTTCGATCGCTAGCGCGAGCCTCCTGGCTTCAGATTGCACGATGGCTGATGCCTTAGCTAAGGTTTTGATGTTATTTGACTCCCCATCTGAAGCTCATGCTTGGGTATTAAGCTTACAATTAAAACATCCGGAAATTATCTGTTGGATCTCAACTAGGGAATAATTTCTTCAATTAAGCGCGAATACCCCTTTTCTAAGCAGCCGGTTAAATTTTCTGCATTCAAAAACCAATGCATCTGCAATTGATAAGCATATCTCTCTATGGGATCTGCCAAATGTTGAGATTTATCTACAGTTCCCTCGATAATTAACCGAGATAGTGATTCAAGGTCATTCATAATATTTCTTTAAAATTGCATAAATACTTTTTTCTTAATACAATAGCTATTAAACAATCGCCATTACCCCATAAGAACCTTGTTCTTTACCAAAGAAGTTTATGAATTCATCATCTCTTGCAAATCAAAAAAAGGCAAAAATCATTTTAGAGGACTATCCCTTCGAAAGAGATATTGAAATCAGAATATTTCTTTCACAGTTAAATACAACCGAAATTGACGTTCTGCGAGAAATTATCCATCATTCCCTTAAGATTTCTATCGAACAACTCGCTAATGAGCTGGGATTAACAACAAAACAAATCATCCCTATATTAGACAAATTGGCGACAACTAAACTTTTCAAAAGACAACATCTATTGCTTATTGTCGATAAAGACTTAAGAAAATACTTTGAGTCTAAGATGGAAAAATTTGAAAATAACTTCAAGCCAAATTTTCTTTTTTTACAAAATATTTTAAATAAAATCCCCATCCATTTATTGCCTCAATGGTATGCGCTTCCGAGGACAACTGATCATATTTTTGAAGCAATTATTGAGAAATATTTTTTAACTCCATCGATTTACCGACTCTACTTAAGCGAGCTTCAATTTGAAAATCCCCTTTTAAAGGCAATTATCCAAGAAGTCTTTCGCCCGCCAAATTTTTCTATCACTGTGGAAGAATTATTGGAAAAATTTAAAGAAATATCTCATGAGGACTTAGAAAAATATCTTTTACAACTTGAATATCATTTTGTCTGCTGTTTAAGTTATAAAAACGAGGGGGACATCTGGAAGGAAGTGGTTACCCCATTTACGGAATGGGCAGAATTTTTAAAGTTTGAACATGCGCATAAACCAAAATCTATTCCAGAAGAAAAGATAAAAAAGGAATACGCAGATGAATTTTATTTTGTCAAACAACTCTCTGAAGCCCTCCATCACTTTTCCAATAAAAAGCAAGAAGCAGGCAAGATCGATAAAGTGATTCAAAACAAACTTGTTCAACTTCAATTTGTTGAAGAAAAGGCTGCAGGAAAAATCGCTGCTACAAAAAAAGGCTTAGAGTGGCTTTCTAAACCCTTATATGAACAAATAACCACTCTTTCACATCATCCTTTGAATATTTTAAATGGTTTAGATCATTCTCATTTGTGGAATGCTCGCAATTTAAATTTAATAGAAAAGTCACTTAGGAGAATAGCCCCTAATCAGTGGGTGAGTTTAGAATCTTTTATTACTGGAATGATCTTTCCAATCGGAGATCAAGAACCGGTATGCCTACAACAAAAGGGAAAGAATTGGCGGTATGTTTTGCCAGTTTATAATGATCTAGAGAAAAATTTTATAGAAAAAGTGATCATGGAAAGATTTGCTCAACTAGGAATCATTCAAACCGGTATGTACCAAAACCAGCCTTGTTTCTGTTTAACTCACTATGGGCATCAAGCCATTCATTAGACCCTTTGCCCGTGCCCGAGCTTAGGTAAGAAAAAATATCTTTCGAATGATTTCCCTTTGTAGTACTATGCTACAACAAAACCCGGGCACGGGCACGAAAACGCACTTTCACGAAATTTTTAATGGTGAATTATGAAATTTGTCATTTCTACTCAAGAATTAAATTACCTCATCAACAAAATCCAGAATATTATCCCTCTTAAACCTACGGTCCCTATTCTAACAAATTTTTTGATTGAAGCATCCAAGGAGGGACTGACATTGACTGCTACTGACTTAATGGTCGGTATTCGCTGCAATACAGAGGTTAACATTTTAGAAGAGGGGTCGACCACTCTTCCCGCAAAAAAATTAGGGCAGCTAGTGAGAGAATTGACAGCGGCCAATGTAGAGATTTCTTCAAATTCAAATCAAATCACCACTGTTATTTCAGGAACATCTAAGTTTAAATTAAATGGAATAGGGAAGAATGAATATCCTGCCTTGCCCGATTTATCGCAAGGATGTCAATTCAATATCAAACAAAAAATATTGAAAGATTTGCTCTATCGGACCTCTTTTGCTGTTTCTAAAGAAGATAGTCGCTATATTCTAACAGGACTTTGCATGCAAATCTCCAATGGAGTCCTCACTTTTATTGGCACTGATGGTAAAAAGCTTTCACGAGCGCATGTTTCGATTGCCATCCCCTCAGATGTTGTCAATCAATCGGTGATTCCTTTGAAAGCGGTCGATGAAATCGTTAAGAACTTGATAGAAGATGAAGACGAAGAAGCCACCATTTCTTTGGCTGACGAAAAAATAGCAATGACTACGAGCCAAATAACAATCATTTCTAAGCTTTTATCAGGAGATTATCCTGACATCACACGAATCATTCCGGAAAAATCTACTTTTGAACTTTCCTTGCATCGAAATGAATTAATTTCACTCTTACGCCAAGTCTCCCTTTTTATTCCAGATCAAAATCACCCAGTAAAATTTACCTTTGTGAATGGGGAAATGAGTATCGCAGCAAATTCAATAGATCTCGGCGAAGGACATGTCGGTATGCCGGTCAATTATCATGGGGACACCTTAGAGATCGCACTTAATCCAAACTATTTTCTTGATATTTTACGCCATTGCAAAGAAGAAACAATTACTCTAGGCCTTACCGATTCCTATAATCCTGGCATTATAAGGGATGGCGAGAATGTTGATCATTTAAGTCAATCGAGCCCTCTCTATCTCATTATGCCGATGCGCTTATCACAAGATTAAAGTATATACTGCTTCCAGCTGAATCTTGGACTTTTGGGCTAGCTTGAAAGCTCCCGCGGTTGAGAGATCGCAAGAGGTATAGTATTAAACAATACAATGCCTCTTGCGATCTCTCAACCCCGGGGCTTTGAAACAGCCCAAAAGTCCAAGATTCAACTGGAAGAAGTATATGTACCTTCAGTCTCTTTACTTATTGCAATTCCGCAATTATGGAGAATGCACACTTGAATTCAATCCTTCTTTGAATGTCATTTGCGGTCCTAATGCTCAAGGAAAAACAACCCTATTAGAAGCGATTCACTACCTAATGTTTGGGAGATCCTTCCGTCCGGGTTTGCATCCGGAAATGATTAAGCTGGGGAGTCATTATTTTTATATTGAATCTATTTTTTCTAAACATCAAGTGGATCAGAAACTTCGGCTCACTCAAGAGACAAAAGATCGTAAGATTTTTCACAATAGCACTCTTTTACCCAGCATCTCTCATTTACTTGGGCTTATTCAAGGGATAGTGATGACCCCGGATGACATCAATCTGATCAAGGGAAGCCCACTCATGCGCCGTCAATTCCTCGATACTCAATTGGCTCAAATCGACCCCTTATATGTCCATTATCTCACTCGCTTCGTAAAAGGGATGAGGCAGCGGAATCAATTATTAAGAGAGAAACAAACAGATACTCTTGGATGCTGGGAGGATGAAATGGCTCAAGCTGCAAGCTATATCATCAAACAAAGGCGTACATTAGTAGAGAAACTTCAAGCGAATTCCCAGGGGTTTTATCACTATTTAACGGGAGAAAAGGAATCGATCCAGCTTAATTATATGTCGAGTGCTTCCGAATGCAAGACTGCTGATGAAATCAAAATTTTTCATTTAAATGCGTATAAAAAAAACCGCCAAAGGGAAATGTTAATCGGTCATACCCTCATTGGCCCCCATAAAGATGACATTCGTATTTTAATTGGGGGAAAAGATAGCCGTTTTTATGCAAGCGAGGGACAGCAACGAAGCTGCGTTGCTGCATTGCATATTGGTAAATGGCATCATCTGAAAGAAAATTGCAATGAGACTCCCCTCTTTATGATTGATGACGTATGCATGAGTCTAGACAATCAACGGAGAAGCCGTTTACTCGAACAACTCGAGTCGCTCGGCCAAGTTTTCTTAACAACAACAGAGAGCGATTTAGCTCAATCGTTCTCCGGTGCTAAAAAAGTATTCTCATTACCTATTTAACGCGAGTTTTGGATAAGGAATGGTCTCCTTCGAGGATCTTTTCTTCCAGCTTCGAAAAAATTTTCAAATCTGAAAAAAAATCTCTCTCGAATGAGCTGCATTCCTTATCCAAAACTCGCGTTATTTAAATCTAAAGGTCAAATATTGCAGATAACCTTTGCGAAGAATTAAATTTGTTCATTTCTTCATGTAAATTCCCCAAATTCATACCAATAGGAGAAATCAATTGCCTATAAATTTTTAAACGTGAGTTTTCCTTATACTCATTTTGTGCATAAGCGAAAGTCTCATCAAGAGTGCAATTTTTTCGCATCTCACCTAAGTAAAATAACTTTTCGGTATGAACTTTATCCAAAATATCAAATAACAATTGCCCTTTCTCCGGAATAATGGAATGACTGGGTAATTGCTTGATCAATGCTTGTATTAAACCATAATTAGATTTAATTTTAAGAAGGAGAGACCTCTTTGCGCTCTCTTTTGACTGTTGATTAAAAAATGCGATCCGATATGCAATCAATGAAGTCTCAGGAAATTGTTCTGCAATATTTAAAGCCGTAACAATTTCAAGAATTTCCTCTGCTTTCTTTACATTAAAATAAATGGATAAGGGATTTAAATGAAGAAATGCTTTTTCAAATAAAAATGGCGATTGCTTACTCCCTTCTTGGGTATATTTATTTAGCTTTTCCATCGCCTGATCTTCTAACCCATTATTAATTAGCAATTTAATTAAAATAAGCTCAAAAGCTCTAAGTTCTTTTAAATTTTTAAAGCTTTCATTATCAAATAAATATTGAAGAGTTCCAAGTGCTTCATCTATTTCTCCCCCACGGATTAAAAAATAGAGATACTGTTCAATTTTTAAACAATTCAAAGGGTCATCATTTAAAAGAGATTGGTATTCTTGTTTTAAAAGAGAGTATGATTTTAATTGAAGGGCCTCATCATAGACTAAAGAATATGAAGTAAGAGTTTGCGTGCCCTTTTGAAAACCTTTTGTTTTTTTACGTAAAAAATCTTCATTCCTCAACAGAAACTCTTTAGAAATTTTATATAAAAATTGGGCATCTCCTAAATCAATAGACAACTTTTCCAATTCATTCAGTGCAAAATTAAATTCTTTTACTTCTAAATTTTCAACGATGCAAGTTTCTAATAAGTTAAAATATTGATCTTTATTTTTATCGTTTAATAAATAGGCAAACTTTGCAAGTGTAATAAGAAATTTAATTTTAATTACAGGATCGAAGGCTATTTGTTTATAATAATTATTTTGAAAAAATTGTGTCAAATTTGATTTTACTGGAAATTCACTTAAAAGATTTTTTCTAGTTGGTTGTTTTAACTGTAACAAAAATTTAATCTCTAGATGATGCAGGTGATCTGCTCTAAAATGACCGGAAGTTTCAAAGTATCTCATATATAAGTTTAAAAAAGCAGCAGCTTCTTCTAATTTATTTTCTGCTTCATGGAATAAAAGATACCATTCTAAAAATTCATAAGGTCTCCAGTAAAAGGCAACGGAGTTTGCTTTTTCCCTAAATTGTTTTAAAAGCTCTCTTGAATGTTCAGGTTCGCCTTGAATCCAGAATTTCTTAGCTAATACAATTGTGTCTTTCAATTCTTTCGTTAGATCTTCTAATGAAGCTTGTGATGTATCCTTCGATTGAAGTAAAGATTGGCTACTCTCAATAATTTTTGAAGTCACTTGAGGCCGTGTTTTTGAAAATTGCTGCAAAGCGAATTCTTTTTCCTCAAATTTTTGTTCACATGAAGGTTGAAATTTAGATTGGGGAAAGTAGAAATGAACCGCTGCTGAAACTTTGGTTTCTTTTAAAATTTTCACCGAGCTATTGCTATACTGCCTGGGGGTTTCATTGGAATATTCTTTAGTCTCATTCTCATCCTTTAAAAGATCTTTTGGTAAATACCACCCTGTGCCTTGTTGGAAGTTTAAATTTGTTAAAGAATGAGTAAAAAACATTTTTATAATCCTAATGTAAATTATTATTTAAATTTCTTGTTTTATTAATATATCAAATACAACAAAAAACAAACAATACTAAACAAAATTATAAAAATTTAAATTTAAAATTTACTATTAGTAAACAAATTTTTTATTACTAACTTTATACACAAAAAAGTTCAACAGTTTGATAAAAACCATGATAAAAACAAGAGTTTGCCGTGCAGAAAAATCAACGATGGAAATGATGAAACGATATAACGATAAGGTTTTTAAATATTTTTAAACCTCTCATGCTTTGATCAAAGATCAAAGCATGAGAATTTCACGATTGCGTGCGTTGGCGCCCTTTGAAAAAAGCAACCAAACTTAGACATTGAGCATATTCAGTGCTTTTTTCAAAGGGCACCAACGCACGCAATCGATGGTCTTTTGTTCAATCATTATATCGTTCCATCATTTCCATCGTTAATTTTTGCTTTGGAAGGAACTTTCATTAGGC
>JANWJE010000046.1 GCA_025451995.1 Parachlamydiaceae bacterium
ATAATTTTTCTCTAGGAGCTTGCACAGGCTACGAAAACAATTGGACAATATTTAATTAATATTGCCCAATTGTTTTTGCAAGCTCCTAGAGAAAAAGTACTCGAATCTGCTGCCCTTCTAAGTGGTATACCCGGTTTACTCAATATGCTCTCAAAATTTGGCAATAAATCCATCCAAAAATCTTTCATTTTATCAAACAAAGCGAATTATGCAAGAGGTCTATTATAGTTTTTCTGCGAGCGATTTTTGGATGATTTCAATTTGCAGCTCTGATAAAGGCTTAGTTTTAACTTTAACAAATTCTTCAGTATGAAGGATTTCATATAAATGATAAAGCGCTCCATCGCACTCTATTTCTTGGCGTAAGGCAATTTGGCGAGCTCTTGATAAAAATAGGCAGAGAACAAAAATTTCCTCCTCATTGGGATCCCTTACGTCCCTCCAAGATCGCAAAAGTGATAACGCGCGCTCAATCCGATTTGTCCCTTCAATTTCTTTTTTAATTTCAATTTTGGATTTCCAATACCCTTTTGTCATTGGATTGACCTTCACGGAATCGAACATTTTATTCCAGCATCCTAAGCAATAATCTTTCCGACTTAACTGCTCTGTAGACCCTTCTGTGATTAAAGAATAAATCTCCATTCCTGCCAAAAGCTTTTCCCCTTGCTCGGCACACGCTGAGGTTCTTTTTGGGATTGATATTTGAATAAGAGAATTCATAAGTGATCCAAATGAGCTAAAAAGGCTTCGCCTAAAGGATCTTTTTCTTCCAAATTCTTATCTCGCTTGGATCCAAAACGGCTAATTAATCGATTGGCAATCACTTTTCCTAATTGCACACCTTCTTGATCGAAAGAATTTAAACCCCAAATAAAGCCTTGAAACGCAACTTTATGCTCATAAAAAGAAAGGAGTGCCCCTGCAGCAAAAGGTGTCAGTTTAGACCCTAGGAGAAGTGTTGTTGGACGGTTGCCCGGACAGAATTTATTGGGATTGTCCGGCCGGTTTCCCAATGCCAATCCCATGCTTTGTGCGAATAGGTTGGCCAACAATTTCTCCTGGCAAGTCGTCCTATGCACTTCTAAATCTTCGCTATATTGGCTTGTCTTATATCCTATGATGAAGAGAGGAATTGTGTCAGTCCCTTGGTGAAGAAGTTGAAAATAAGAATGTTGCGCATTCGTTCCAAGAGATCCCCATAAAACAGGCCCTGTATTAAAATCAACTGCCTTTCCCGTTTGATCGATCCATTTTCCATTTGACTCCATATCGACTTGCTGAAGATGCGCGGGATAATCACTTAAAGCTTGAGAATAAGGAATAATAGCAAGGGTCGGATATTTACAATAATTATGATTCCAAATGCCAAGCAGTGCTGCTAAAAGAGGAAGATTTTTTTTAAGATTTTCATCCAAGGCAGCGCGATCCATCGCATGGGCACCTTTGAGAAACTCCCAAAAAACATCAAACCCAAAAGCAAATGCCAACACCACCCCACCGACCATTGAGCTGGTTGAATACCTTCCACCGATAGAATCCCACAAATAAAATGTTTGCATATAGGTCTCTGAATCATCCATCGGGGTTTCGGGCATAGTAATTGAAATCAGATGGTCCCTTGGATTTAAACCCTCCCCTTTCATTTTTTCTTTAATTAATTCTTCATTCGTTTCCGTTTCTAAAGTTGTCCCCGATTTAGAAATTGTGACGACTAATGTTTTTTTTAAGTTAATTTGTTTAAGCACCTCTGCAGCATTATCAGGATCAACATTGGCAATAAAATGGACTGAGCGTCCGGGTTTTAATAAATATTTAAGAGCTGTGTAATTTGCTTTAGGCCCTTGCTCAGAGCCGCCGATACCAATGACAACCATGGTGTCAAATTTTTTTTCTGTGTCTAATTTTGCTAAAAAGACTTTTAGTTTTTCGATTTCTTGTTTAGCAAGGGATGTCAGTTCTTTTGCTTTTGTACCCGTTTGTGGATAGTCGAAAAAATCCCTTGTGGCTGTATGCAAGACAGCCCGATTTTCGCTTTGACAATTTAACACAAAATTCATTGTGTCGCCCGCTTGCATTTTTTTCATTTTTTCTATGGCATGTGCTTCTCTCGCCAATTCTTCGAGTGCGTTTAACACCTCTTCAGTCACACGCTCTGTTGCATAGAGCAATTTATAACCACACGCCTCAGCAAAAAACTGTGAAACTCTTTCAGGAGTTAAGATTCCATCTTCATTTAAGTGAATTGGGTTTAAAGCGAGTTGTTGTAATTTTTTTGAAGCTTTGTAATTCATAAACGCTGATTGGCTTTGAACACCATGAGACATAAAAACACCTCTTTTGGAATAATAAATTTTATATTATCAATTTGACAAAAAGGTTTCTAGGTCGATTTCATTAGATAAGCCGATGAGTTGGCAGGTCGAAACGGCTGTGCCGCCTGCGGCGCAAAAGCCTTGCAATTTTCTTTTCCCTTGTACACTTAAGCCATTGGGAGAAAAAATCATATAGTCTAAACCATCCCATTCCGCTGTTATATGGGCTTCTGCAATCATTTTAAAGGGAATGTTTTTTTCGATTAAATGTTTGATAATTGTATCCATCCCTTGATAGTGTTCAATGAGAATAACCTGCTTAGCAGGGACGCATATCCCTATCTTAGCTTCTTCTGCCATCGGAATTGCGGGTGAAGAAAAACCACTATAACCATAAGGAGTTGGTTGCCCCCATCCTATAGCTTTAAAAGGCAATTTTGACCCTCTCAATGCAAGTCTCCATCGCTCAAAGCTCTCCAAATTTAAAAGTTGCATTTCTGTTATAGGTTCTTGAGAGATGAGATGAGCATCAAGATATAGATAGAGCGGTAAAGTGTCCGGCAACCTGCTCGATAGAAGGGAGAAATATTCAAGTGCAACGTCTCGATAAAACAACGATCGTAAATGAGGTATTATTTTAGGTTCAAAGATTTCTATTTTTTGATCTTTTAACCATGAGTGAAATTGATCCTGATAGTCTATACTCCATTGAAAATAATGGCTAAAATTAGCCGATCCTTTAAATAAAATTGCACCAATTGTATGACTTTTGAAATCTTTCCATAAAGTATCTCGAAAATGCTCTAAGCCAATTGCTAAGGATAAAAATTGCGATTGATTGCTCAAGGGAAGAGGGAGCGAGTTAAATAGCCCCAAATCTAAACTCCACATTAGGGAAAAACCTTTCTCTATCGCCTCTTCAGCTTCCTTTCTTGCATCATTCCAAATTAACTCGCCTTGCATTCTCGCATCAATATCAATCGTTACTGAGTTAAAACCAGGTGGAATTTGCAAAGAAAAACCCTCAAAGATTTTTAGAGGAAATTTCTCAATCTTTTCAGGCTCTTCTTCCAACGTTTCTTCAATGTGATGGTGATCTCTGCTCATGCGACCTTTTTTCGGAAAGCGTGATAAAAAATTTTTTTTCCTTTTTGACGCCAAAGATCTTCAAAATAAGAGGAGCCATATAATGGATCATCATGGATATAAAAAGGCTCTTCATAGATCGATTCAAAATGTTTACTCTTTAAAACCTGTTCAATGGTCCATTTTGAAAAAAGAGGGTCGTCCGTTACGATAGAAAGAGTTCCTTTTCCTTCAAGAATTCTTGATATTTCTAAGAGGAATGGGACCTGCACGATCCGATTTTTTTCATGGCGTCTCTTTGGCCAGGGATCCGGAAAATTGATATAGACCGAATGAATACTTTGCGAGGGAATATATTGACAGGTCACTTGATGTCCCTCACCGCAAACTGTCAAGAGATTATCCAGTTGATGATTTTTAATTTTTGACCAAATTTTTTTTACTCGGTCAAATTTTCTCTCAACTGCTACCCAATTATATTCCTGCTGTTCCTGCGCCTTTGACGCAATCCAAGCCCCATTTCCACTGCAATACTCCAGACAAATGGGTTTTTGCTCCGTAAATAATTGAGGAGCGTTCCAGCCGGGAAATGTAAAACTATTAAAATCTTTAAATTGATCGGGCACATACCATACTCGATCTTGTACAAGGATATGCCTATCTTTCCATTTAAAGGGAGATTGTAAATCTTCAGGTCTCATATTCAATTATTTATGAAAAAGGAAAAATTATACAAAAAAAAGAGATTGAGAAGCAAGCACTCATCTTGCGTACTAAGTGCGTAAGGTGAGCTAAATCACTTTTGGATCCTTTTTCACAAAATCACTACTTGTTCAGCAAGAATTAGCTCTCGTAGCCTCCAATAGATCGAATTGTAAGTTACAATATCTACTTTTCTGCCTAAAATCGCTTTCAATTCTGTTTTAAGGTCAACTAAGTCAAATAAACTTTTATTTTTGGCTTTATATTCTATAAGGAAATCCACATCACTTGATGCTTTAGCATCCCCTCTTACAAATGAACCGAAGATAGCTGCGCGCTTGATAGCATGCCGCTTTAGAACCGGCAAGGATCTTAACTTTATATTATTAATGCTATAAACTTTTTCCATTTTACTATTTTGCTTTAGTTTCTTTTAACAGGTGGTCGACTAATTGATAGAGCTCATCAATTTCTTGTTGGTAGTTCAATTGCATTTGTTCAAATTGCCGGCCTAAATGAAGAAGTTGTTTTTGAAGCTGTTCTTCCACTTTTGACTGCTCATAGACTTGTTTTTCTTCAAATTCTTTTTCAGCTTTGAGCAACTGCTCATTGACTTTAAACAATTCTTTTCTTGCCTCATTTAAGGCATTTGATTTTTCTTCAAATTGTTCCTTTAATTGCTCATAGAGCGCTTCGACACTTCTTGATTGGGAATGATGAACTGCAGGTCTTTCTGTTAAAAGCTTGTGATATTCTGTTTTAAACGCCTCTTCTTTTTCCTTTATCACTTTTTCTTGATAGCGCAGTCTTTCTTCCATTTCCTCTCTTAGCGTTTCTAACTCTAAGCGCTTTCCTTCTAATTCTTTTTCAATTTGATTCGATTTATTTTCTAAGATAAGATTTGTTTTTTGTAATTCTTCTTGTTGGTGCTGGGCTCGTTGCACATCTACCAGTCTAATTTTTTCCCTCTCTTGAAAAGCCTTGACTTCCTGCCAGAGGCGTTCCTGTTCAATTTGACACACTTGCCCTTCTTCTAAGCTTTGCGCTAATTTGGTTTTGAAGGAGTCTTTTTCCCTCTCAATTGTGGCTAGTTGATCGGCAAGAACTTGCATTTGCTTTTCTGCGTCAGAGTTGACAAAATTTTGAATCGTGATTTCGTTATCATCAATGCGCTCATTTAATTGAGAAATTTGTTGCTTTTTGTGAGAAAGATCTTGGAGGAGTTGTTCATGCTGCCTTCTCACTTGAACTAATTCATCTTTAGCTAATTGAGCTAATTTATAAAACGTTTGCTTATCTTCTTGAAGTTTTGCAGCTTCTAAAGAAAGCTCCATGGTTTCACTTTTGATTTTTTCTCTTTCCTTTTCCCATTCTAGTTCAGCGTTATTCCACTTTTCATCCAGAAGAAGGAAATTATCAAGGCGGCTTTGAGATTCCACTTGGAGCTTGCCAACTAACCCTTGAGCCTCTTCTAAGGACAAAGTTAGTACAATAAAGGAAAATGCCATTGTAAGGGAAAGACCGACATGCCAATAGCGATCATCGAGCTCTAAATTTTGAAAATTAAAAGCTGCTAGAAAAAAAAGAGCGCTCAAAGCAAAGGCCATCCCTTTCATTTTCCATTTAACGCATAATGGGATACCAACTAAAGCACTGACTGGAAAATACCAATGGGGGGAGACTTTAAACAATAAGACTGCGAGTGATAGCAAAACAAAAAAAGGTCCCAATAGAGACCAAAAATTGACCTGATTTTCAAGTTTTCTACTAGCAGCGATCACAGCAATATTCCTTCATTATACTTCTGATCATAATATATAGAAAATAAAGAAAAAACAAAACCAATACTTCAATCAAATTTTATCTCAACAATAGAAAAATCATCTTCAAATTCTTGTTTTCCTTGGATGCCTTTGATATGTTCAACGATGGCATTAAGATTTAATGGCTTCGTATTTAAATATTTAACAAATTCATCGCATGTGAACATGATCCCATCTGGTTTTTGCACTTCAAAAACACCGTCGCTAAACAAATAGAGGCGACTTAAGGGCTTTATCTTACAGACAGCATTGTGATATTTGACATTTTTTATTGCCCCAATCGCAATATCTCCCGTTGTTAATTGAATAGTTTCTGCCTCCGCCATAAACAAAAGGGCTGGGGGATGACCTCCTGATGAATAAATGATTTCGTTTTTTTCTCGATCAAAAACTCCATACCATATCGTAAAAAACATATCGTGATGATTTTCCATCTGAAAGGTGAGATTAAGTTCTTCCAAAACCGATGCGGGATTGCGATAGTCAACCTTAGGTAAATAGTTGGAACGTAAGACGTTTAAAACAGAAATTGATAACAATGCGGCTCCTATCCCATGCCCGCAGACGTCTAATAAATAGATCGCAAAAAAGCGATCGTCTAGCCAATGATAGCCAAAAACATCTCCACCTAATTGGGTTGAAGGAATAAACCGCCAATCGATTGAAATGTCCCCTTTTAAGGGAACCGGCAATAAAGAATGCACATATTCTGCAGCTTCAGAGAGCTCTTTTTGCAAAACTTTTTGACTTTCGTCCAATTTTTTAAAAGCCTCATTCCTTTCTAACAAGCGAATATAAGCATTTGAATGATACCGAATTCTTGCTAAAAGCTCTAAACGATCAGGCAGCTTGACGATATAATCATTCGCCCCTAATGCAAATGACTCGGCTTTTACTTGCGGGTCTTCACGGCTTGAAAGAACAATAATGGGTACATCCTTTGTAGCGGGATGGCTTCTATAATACTTGACAAGCAGCAATCCATCCATATCCGGCATCACAAGGTCTTGTAAGATGACGGTCGGTTTAATTTGTGCCGCCATCGCTAACGCTTGTGTTGGATCTAAACAATAAAAAAATTCTATTGATTCACCTTTTAACATTTTTTTTAGAGTTTCAACCACAATTTGCTGATCATCGACTAATAATATTTTTATAGAAAAGCTGGGTCTTGTCAAAAAGAGAGGAGAGGTGACTGTTGGGGTATTCATAATTTTAAAGATTGCATCAATTTATAAAATAATTTTTAATATTGTCAAAAAGGATAAATATTATGCTAGGTTCATTGTCAAAGTCGATAAGTTTTATTTTTCTGTTATGGGGCGCCTGTTTAGTTGGAGCGGAAACCCTTTTTTGCCCTTTTGATATTAGGGAATGGAAGATTGGATTTGAAGATCAGTCAGAGGGAGAAAAAATTATCGAACTCGTTCTGAAGGATGATACTATCATCAACTGGAAGGAATTATTTACAGTTCAAATTTTTGATCATGTGTCCATGGATGGAAATGGGTTTTTAAAAGCCCTTGAAGAGGCAACAAAAAAGGAACTTCCTTCACCAAAAAATTTACGTTTTAACGTCTTAGATGCTGAAAAAAACATTTTTGAAAGCTCTTTCCTCTTTAGCCAAGAAGCAAAAGAAAATGAATTAGATAATGATGAATTTAATATTGGAAGAATTTTAAAGGGTAAAACTGCAATTTACTACATTCGATACTCCGCAAAAGAACAAAACCTTTTTAATGAAAATAAAAATAACTGGGTTCAACGGTTGAAAGAAGCCTATCTCTCCGATCAAGTAAAAGACACACAGATGGGAAAAGGTCTCATTATCACCCCATCGAAAATTCTAATGGATGGCAAAGAATTGGTTTTTCAAGATGACTATCAATTTATCGAAGAAGAGAAAATGGGTTATGCGATGACTCTGCCTAAAGATTGGAAAATTGAACATAAGAAACATGAAAAAGAGGGAGAGATTCTAACTTTTGCAAGCCCTGATAAGACAATTCATGGAAAAGTTATTTTGCAACATTTAAAAGATGCGCAAGCAGCAAATTCCGCCCCAAAATCCTTTTTTGAAGGACATCAAAAAAAGCATGCGCAATCAAAAATAGTCAAAGAAGGAAAAGTAAAGAACATTGTCGGCCAAGAAGGAGATTATACCATTTTTGAAGAAGGAAGCAAAAAGATGTGGATGAGTTGTTTTTCTACCGGAAAACGCCTTTTTTGCTTAGAGATTTCAACAACCACTGCTCTTTTCAATCAAAATAAAAACCAGATCGAAGATCTGATTGTGAATTTTGAAGTGCAACCACAACTCATTGAACAGGAAATTAAAAGATAAAAGGACCGATCTCTTCTTTGTACTTTGATGCAGTAACAAGATCTTATCTCACAGAAAGATCAACGATGGAATAATTTAAAGAAGTCTATTATGAAGATCTATAAAGGTAAAAATAGCTTCTTTCACAGGGTCTGCTTTTTTCTGTGCGATGAAATATTCTTGCAAAACTTGAAAAATTTCAATGCCCCTTTTAGTTATGAGATCCTCATGTACAATCTTTCTTTCTTGTTCAGTAAAAGAATTTTCCAGGGTTAGTTTTTGAAGAGTTTTTCCCAGGACGAGTACATCGAAATATAGATAAAACATCTTACTTACTTGCTTTAAATCCATATTTTCTTCTAGAAACGGCAAGAATTGGTTTGCTTCTTCGAATGAAAGTTGCTTAGAAAAAACAAAATCGGTAAGTGTATTTGCAACTGAATTTTTTATATCGATTGGAACGTGACCCATCTTTTCTATTTTCTGAAGGAAAATACATTCTAGATTTGGCTCATTATTTCTTTCATTGAAGGAGAAACTTTTTTGGATCGCCTCTTCAATCGATACATTCCACATCGTTTTTATTTTATAAATAGCCGCCACTACTTTGGGCTCTAAAGTGAATCCAAAGAACTCTTTTTCTTCAGATTTTTCATAAGCTTCATAGATTGGAGCAAATTTTTCAAAAAATTCTTGACTTGCAGCTCTATATGTATTGATGACATCTTCTCTCGTCCGACCCAAAAGAGGAATATCATTTAAATGCTTCCTTAGTATTTCTTGTTGTTTTGGATCCTCTGTGGTTTCTACAGAGACTAGTGCGACAAAATATCTTTTTTGTGCTTTTTTTATTGCTTCTAGGAAGGAAATTGGCTCTTTTAGATTTTTTTGTATCTCTTTTGTTTCTTTTAATATTCCATCGATATCATTTTCTTCAATATTTTTATATTTTATCTGACTAAAAAGCAAATAAGTACATTCCCGTAATTCAATGTCGCTTAGATTCTGATAATGGTCTTTAGAAGAACTGACCAGATTTTTTTCGATTTTTACATATATTTGATGGAATAATTCATTTTCCTTTTGATCTTCGATCTCTTTCGATTTTTGTGCTTTATACTCTTCTAAATAATTATGAATAGCCTCTTTAATGTTGTCTATTTGAGTTTCACGACCAGAGTTTAAGTCGGTGTGAAACAAATACAGTTTATTAAAATTGATTTCATCTATTTTTGATAAAATTTCATAATTTTCAGTATCTCCTTGAAAGGTTTTTAGTACCTCTTGAAAGTGAATGTAATTTGTCAGCATTTGAAGTGAAAAAAATTGGGGCTTCTTGGAAGAAAAATGCTTATCAAGAATATTTTGCACATCTTCATTATTGATCTTTCCGGAAAAAAACCACTCAGTTAGCTGGTTTTCTATACTATTTTTATAAAAACGATGTTCTTTATTATCACCACCATAATAATATGAGGCGTCATGCTCTAGGATGGCACTATGAATGTTGTTAGAAAACTTATTCTTAACATCATTTTCTAGATGTCTGGCAAAATTTTCCGTCACACCTTCTTTAAGAAAATTTTTTATTTCATCTTTTGAAAAGCCAGAATCCCTAAGCCTTTTTTTTACGCTTGAAATATTGACCAAGATAGTAAAAGAGTTTTCACCCTCTCCAATAGTCAATGGCTGCCAAAACAACTTTTCAACCCAACCCAAGCCTCCTTCTTTATTCAAGCGTTCTTTCTCATTGGCATTGAGTGTATGGATAGCAATATTTAAAAGATTATCCCCAAAAGAACTGAGCTTTATACGTTCAGTAGAGTATCCAGGGCTTATCATTCTCCAAATCTCCCATAAATTAGGAAATCCCTTATTATCTTTTTGAGTGGTTACTTTTACATTTGGATTGTTCAGCAGGGCGTCTGCAACATTTTTCTCGTTAATACATAGTTCTATCGATAGATTGTTTTTTGAGATAGGATTCATATTTCTTCACTCCTTATCATAAATAAGCAAACATGATAGTTAAGAAGGCAGAGTCAAAAACCAATTTTTTATTTTGTTTATCTATAAACTCCCCTACGATATTAAATTAAACTAAATATATTTACGCATTATTAATTTTTAATTAAATTTATTGAAAACACCAAAAAATATCACAATTGATCAAATTACTGATTTAGGAGGGGGTGAAATTTGAAAGGTGCACAATTTTCACAGCCTCGCAAAGGTCTATTAGACCTGTTGCTTATTCGAGATAAATATGCTTTGCTTGGCTTCCTTCCCAAAGATCATTTTTCTCTAATTTTATCTCACGAGTTGCCAGGAGTGTGTGTAATGCGTCATAAGCTTTTTTATTAAATCCGCCATCAGGGGTAGCAAAATCACCAATATGAAGAATGTTAGCACCCGTGGTTTGCCAAAGACCATTTTTAGTGGCTTGAAAGAAAACTTGAACTCCTTCATTGCTACGGATGGCAATTCCAGGCTGGTTTCCTGCATTAAAACGCATAATAGGGACTGTCATATCTTCTTTTTTTAGCCTGAAATGAGATTTCATCGCATCTCCTTTGAGTTCTAGTACGGGAATGGCATTAAAAGCTTCTTCTCCACCGCAAGCGGCTTTCATGAGTGCAAAATTTGTTTCTGGTTTTGTTTTAAATTGCTGATATCCTTTGAGCGCACTTAAATTTTCCTTTATGAAGGAGTCAATTTTTGCTAATTTCTCATTGTGAATCGTAGCCTTCTCGTAATAATTACTACTATCTTTCGCAAGCAGCAATATAAGGCGATCTTGTTCGTCTACCTCAACAGCGTAAGCCTTGTATTTCATGAAAATTTTGTCAATAAATTTTGAAATGCCTGTATTATAATGTAAAATAGAGACTATACGTCCTAAATAAGTATCTTCTCTTCTATGATTGAGTAGATTGTGATCATTAGTGCTTTGAGTTGAGGTCAATGAAAAAGCCTCACCAGCTTCATTTTTCTCTTTCTCTAATTCATCATATTTTTTTGTGATATTTTGATATAAAAAATATTTATTTGGATTTATAGATGAAAAATTACTATTCATAAAAAAACACCTCCAAAATAATAATTTATCTAATTCCATTTAAAATAAATTGTATATTATTTATATTAATTATTCGTTAATTTATCATTGGAGTCAGGTTGACATTTTGACATTTTGACATTAGACTCCTTTCATAATTCAAAATTCAGTTCTAGACTTATTTTCTTCTCCCTAATATACTAATAATCTTTTGCTTAGAAAACATGTTTAGATGAAACATCATGACTTTAATTGCCAATCATACAGCTTTTCATTCCACAGAAAAAACACCCTTAAGTTCAAATGAAATCTCTGGGAATATATTTGATATTCCTGAACTTGTAGGAATGATATGGCAATATCTTCCATTCCAAAATAAAAGAAATTTAGCGCAGGCGAAGAAAACTTTGCAGATCATCGCAGTAAGCGAAGAGAAAAGACAAGAAGCTTGTGACTTAGAGCGATTTGTTTCATCTATTCTCATTTACCTCCAAAAAAAAAGGGTGTGTGAAAAAGAAGGCGGGGATCTTAAAATCGCATTGAATCATTGCATTGCAAAAATCAATTCCTTTTCAAATAGGGAATCTTTTTTTTCATTTAAACAGCAGATCATCAAAGAGCATATAACTCTTAGCCCATTTATTCAAAAAATTATGTATAAAGTGGGTGTGAATTTTTTTTATAATCCTATTTTCGCAAATGAATATCTATATCCCCTATCATCTCATCCTTCTGTATGGATGGCGAATACCTCTACTTGCCCACGCCCTTATCAACAAGGGTTGTGGAATTTTGTTGCCGGCAGCATCGATATTAATACCCCACAAAATAGCGATTCAATTGCATCCGTTGTCAAGCACATTGTAAATATAGCTAAAGGCGGTTGGAAACAACATGCGCACTTCTTACTAAAAGAACTCGAATTCCGATTGCAAAATAAAGCAAATCTAGTGCCTATTAGGCCACACTACTCCACAGAAGAAGTCTACTATGACACCGGAAATACACTTCCTAATGAAAAAGAAGAAACGCTCGAGCATGTACAACTTGAATTTTATTTAGCTGCTGTAAATTCCTGCTTAAATGATCATTTATTCGCATTAGCAGAAGAATATAGCATAAAAATTTACGAACGGACAGGCAAAAAAAGGTACTGGGACTGGGCTATTCTTTTAAAAAATGAATGCCAAGGAAGGCCAACAGAGGAAATAGACATAGCGAACTATTTAAAAAGTTGGAAACAAGAACAGAAAGATAAATTTTTGATAACTGACAAAATTTTTTTTAATTCCCTAGAGGGTTTTTTTTACTCGCTACTCAATCATAGAATTAAATCAAAGTTTTTTGCTGAAGCGATCAATCTAGCCAATTTTATTAATGGTGAAGAAAATCTAGATAACAACAATTCTCGTCTGTATTCTAAAAGTTTAAGTAATAAGATGTTGGAAAAAATAGTAATCGCAATGTGTAATGAAACAGATTTTGACTTGGCGGTTGAGACTATCAAAAAATATGAATTGACCCCATACAATATTAAGAGCCTTGTTTGGCATTTATCCGATGAATTCTTTAGCTTTCTCTCCTGGAAGAAATGGGGATATGACGAAAACTGTCATTTAGATAAAAAATTATTAAATGAGGTATTTGCCCATTCACTTATTTTAAAACACATTCAGGAGGAAAAGATCCACTCTGCAAAAAGACTTTTTTTAAAACATTTTAAACCTCCTAACAATGAAGAATTATGTACAATAACACAATATGTTCTTTCTAAGTTGACTGTTGCACTTTTAAAAATCAATCACTGCGAGGAAGCAACACATCTTGCAGATCTCTATTGTTTAAACCAAAAGAATTCTTTTCTTAAAGAAAAGGGAATGTTTTATTTACGAGTAAAAGACCATGAGAAAGCTGCGGATACCTTTGCAACAATGGAGATTAAAGATTCAATTCCTGACCGTTTTGAAAGCTATAGTGAAACATGGTTAAGCGAAACACTCTCATTCATAAAAGATGCTTCTTATTAAACCATTTTGTTTTTGAAATTTTGGCAGAAGTCAGGGGATCAGACATTGGGGTCGTTATTTATGAGAAATTTTTTAAAAAATTTTGTATTTGAACAGACAAATTCTCACATTTTTGAAGCTTTTCTTTTGCATGATTCAAACGGTTTATTCTCTGCTGCCTCATATGCGCATTTTCAAGCTTTTTTTTACTAGCTTCAAGAATCTGTTCTCGACATTTAGCCATTTCACCTTCAACCCCTTTAAATTCTCTTTGAAACTGTTCTTTATGATTTAAAATTTCTATTTTATAATCATCAATAATTTGTTTTTTTGTTTTGTTTTCTTTTATTAAATTTTCGGTATTTGGAACAATTCGTGAAAATTCTTCAAATTCACTTTTAACTCCAAGTTCACGCATCGCAATTTCAAAGTAAAACAGATTTAAAATGTTAAAGGCGTGATCTTCATCAAAAATAACATTCTTAAGGATAGGTTGATGATATCGAAAGCATTGAAGTTTGTTTAATTTTTCTAGGTCATCTATTGTTATAATTTGATTATTAAGGCAGTATAAAATAAAATTGCAAACATCTTGAGTCATTCTTTCTGAAAATCTATGTTTATTTTCTAAAAAATGTAAGATTGCAAATTCATCTGACTTTTTAAATTTATCTGCCGCCTCTCTATACGATAAGTTACCGTCTTTTTTCATTTCATAGATTTTATCCAATACGAACCAGTTTTTTTTCATTAACACAATTAAATCATCTTCTTGCGGAATTTCTTGTATGCATTTTCCTCTCTCCTCTACGTATTGCGTTGCCACTTTCCTCATCAATCCCATACGTTCTTCTCGACCGTTAATTCGTTTATTATCCACTTGATTGTTCAAAATATCTACAATTGTTTTACTGTTAGATTGACTTATACAAATCCTCTCATCTCCATGATATTTTGTAAATTTATCTATTTTTAGTTTATAAAATTCTGGATTAGTAGCGCTATCATCACTACATAGAGCTTCACCCAATAAAAATAAATCCTTACAAATTTTTAAATCATTATAAATAGGATTGTATATTATTATATGTTGATATAACTGTTTTAATTCTAAATCTTTTTCATTGAGCTCTCCTTCAAAAATCCATTGTGTTATTTGCTCTTCAATCTCTTCAACATTTATTTTCTTATCAATATTTTCATAACTTTCAATTGATCGTTTCAATTCTATTTTAATTTTATTTTTTATATTCTCTTTATATTGGGCTTGAAATTTTACACCAAAATTTTCTAAATCTTCCGGTTCTTTGCCTTTATTGTTTGCAAACATGTCAAACACGCCGCTATTTTTTGCTATTTTGGCGATTTTTTTATCTATATTAAGATAAATCGTTCTTGTAACTGTCTTACCTTGTTCTTCAACTTGTATTTTAAATGATCTCCAATTCTTTCCAAACCAAGGGCGAGAAGATGTTGCTTGAATCTGAACGTCTTTAAATGCAGGAAGGTTGATTGTAATATATTCTCTTGTAAACAAGCGGCCGTACAGGCCTCCCCTTTCACTCTCTTTAAGAAGTTTGGGAACGAATATCGGACTAGGGGTGGGCTCAACGCCCGAAGATGAAAATTCGGATGTCATAAAAAATTTCCTAAATCAATTAAAATCAGCTATTCTTAATTTAATAGAGATATATTTAATTCAGATAAATTTTGTATTACAATGGTTTGAAGAAAATTTCAGAACTCATAAAATGACTTATACCGAAACAACTTCAAAATTTGGCTTTTGAGCGCGCCAAAGTCCCGGGGTTGAGCGATCGTAAAAGGCTTTGTATTGACTTA
>JANWJE010000047.1 GCA_025451995.1 Parachlamydiaceae bacterium
GTTATATCATTATATCATTTCCATCGTTAGCTTTGCTTTGGAGGGGAATTCTAATAGACATAGTTTCGAGTTATGAAAGGATTGTTTGACTATACTATTACGTAATGAACGGCGGAGTTAGGGATTAAGATTAAGAAGAGGGTTATTATTTAAGATCCCACCTTTACGCACTAAGTGCGCAAGGTGGGGTCAATAATTACCCCTTAGGGATAACGAGGGGTTTTTTTTCTTTGTACAACAAGTCGATGTATTTCTTTTCTAATTGGGGAGAGGCCTCGATGAGCGATTGAATGGATTGCTGTAATAGGATGATGTCCTCATCGAAAGTTGTTTCATCCATACTTTCTATCAATCCGGAAAGTTGCGAATAAAGAACGACCAAGTTGACGAGTTCTTTAACCCTCTCTTCGTATTTTCGCTTGGTTGCTTTTGGCAAGCAATCCACTTGAAAGGAGCGGACCCCTTTTTCTTCAGTGAGACGAGCTGTTAAAATCCGATATTGAGTTCTCATGCCATTCTTGCACTTGATTTCGACATCCTTTTGCATCTCTTCTAAAAGAGTGATTTTATTTTTATATGGAAAACAATCACACACTCTCCCATAGGGGTGGCAATGATAAGCTAAATCTTTGTTATCATCCTTAACGACGCTTTTAGGAATGCAAATGGCATATAAGACCCCAATTTTGGTGTCTTTTGCTTTATCTAACGCTAAACTTGCAGCTTTTTCCGCCAACATCTTACACACGCTTTCGCTGGCGATATAATTTGCAAAATTGCTTTTAAAGATTTTTTCTAAGGCTTCCTTTGAATTAAATGAAATGTTAGTTCCCGCTTTAAAAAAATAAAGGGCTGATTCAGCGCCGTTTTCATTCCAAAACTGGGCATCGACAGACATGATCTTATCGCTATGATATCCGTCGTCTATAAATGACGGGTTGTTCGCTGCTTTATAATCGGTAATAAAGGATTTTGCGTTTGCAGAATATACGATCGTGTGGGGAAGGCGGAAATATGTTTTTAAGGAGTGGTAAAGATTGGGGGTGAATCTTCTGACACATTCTTTATTAATGGTATTGACCATGGAAATGGCCGCCGCTTGACCGTGTGTAAACACGTAATGGGAATCGCGATAGTAATTTTTTAATTCGAGCACACGACCAAGGACTGAGATGATTTCGTTGCTATTTAAATTCGACGGGAGTGATTTCGCAAAGACATTTGCATTCTTGAGGCGCTGACTTTCTGCTTTACAATCATCCAACCATTTGCCTTCTATTGCGGCAATGTCAAGCTCCTCCTTAGATAACACAGGGGGTGTGGAAGCTCTTGTGGGTACAGTGGCCGGTTTTGGTAAGGTATCTTTATTTTTATTGAATGATGTTAAATAAGGAGGAACTGAAGGGGCTGCTGGAATTGGTTTGCTATCGAAAAAATCAGGAGAAATAACGCCTGAAAATTTTCCTTTCTTTCCATTAAAACAGCAGGAGCAAATAGTAAAGAAAAGAGCGATGAGAGCGAGCGCGACGGTTGCTATTGTTAATATCATGCGATTTTGTTCGGCGAGTGCAAGGACCGGGGCAATGCAGCGTTCCTTAACTAATACCCATCCTTGATTAGCAATCAGTGTGATAGAATTCATTTAACCCTTTTTATTATTTTTTAGGTTTTTCATCAAATAGTTGATCGACATCTGATTTTTTAATGGTTGGATTTGCTTCTAATAAGGAATCGATTTGAACAATCGCTGCCGGATCTTCATCCATTTTTTCAATCAGGTCATAGAGTTGTGAAAAAATAAAGAGCTCTTTTACGAGGGCTCTGATTTCTGTTTCAAACTCCATTTTTTTTGCTTTCGGGAGAGCATCCACAGCGAACGAACGGACTCCTTTTTCTTCAGTGAGTCTGGATGTCAAAATTCGGTATTGGGTGATGCTTCCACCAAAACACTTAGTCATTTTATCTGCTTGCATTTCATTTAAAAGAGTCACTCTGTTTTTAAAGAAAAAACAGCAGCATGTTCTTCCAAAAGCATGGCAATGGTAAGCAAAATTTGTTTTGTCATTTTGAATGATTTCTTTAGGGATGCAAATCGCGTAAAGAACCCCAATCTTTGTTGTCGAGCTTCTTTTTTGGGCAATTTTTACCGCTTTATCGGCAAACTGTTCGGCAAATTTTTCATGAGGAAGGTAATTTAAAAAGTTCTCTTTGAAGATTTTTTTGAGTCCGGATACATTAGTGAAAGAGATATTGGAATTACCTCTAAAAAAATACAAAGCTGATTCGCAAGTGGATTGATTCCAAAATTGAGCGTCCACGGAGATCATTTTATCGCTATGATAGCCATCATCCATAAAAGTCATTCCGCTTGCCCGATATGTATCGATAAAATCATTTGCATTTTTTGAATAGGTGATCGTATGAGGGAGGCGGAATGGGCTTTTGAGTGGATGATAAAAATGGGGGGTAAAGACTTTAATACATTCTTGATTGATGAGATTAATCATAGAAATATTTGATGCTTGGCCATGTGTGAAGACGTAATGTGTATCTTTATAGAGTCTTTTTAACTCTAAAACCCTGCCGATAATGGCCAACTCCTCATTTTTAATCTTGGATTGATAGAGGGGTAGATAAGTGCTTGGAATCAAATGTTCATTCAGGATTCTATTTTTTTCCAATGAAAGGTCATCTAACCATTGATTTTTGAGCGAATCGACAGCCTTTATTTCTTCTTTTGTTGAATGAAATTTTTGATGAGTTTCTTCGATAGTAATGGGGGAAATTGAGGATGAAAATTTTAAATCGCTCCAATTGGCTGTGATAAAGGTGTAAATATGTTTTAATGCGATAAAGCAAATTAACGCAATGTTAGAGATCAAAAACCATTTAGCAATTGATTTTGGCGTAATATTCTTGGAAGTTTCTGTGAACGTTTGCCAATTTAAATGTGTCAATGGGGTGATGAGGTTCATAATTAATTTTAGGTGGGTAAGGGTGTTTTTTTCTTGCGTTCTTTAGGATTTGAAAGGATGGCGCCATAGTCAGATGCAATTTTCGGATAGGTGCTATTAAAAATATCAATGATGTCTAAGTTTGAAGGATCTGACTCCAAATCTTCGTACTGGGCTAGAAGGTGTGAACACAGGCGCAATTCTTCAACCAATTCTTTGATTTTTGCATCATATTCTAATTGTTTGCTTTTTGTTAAAGCGCTCACAGCAAATGTTCTTACCCCCTTCTCTTCTGTCAGACGAGCCGCTAGAATTCTATATTGGGTATGCCGCCCGTTTTTGCACATCACTTTTTTACCGCTTTGCATCTCATTTAAAATTTTAACTCTGTCCCCATGGCAGTTGCAAACTTTACCGAAAGGGTGGCAATGATAGGCAAAATTTGTTTTGTCATCTTGGATGATTATTTTAGGGACGCAAATGGCATAAATGACGCCCACAGACGTCTCTTTTCGCCTGTCGTCAGCGATTTTAATCGCTTTGGTGGCGAGCAAATTGCACACTTTTTCACAAGGGATATAATTTAAAAAATTATTTACAAAAATATCCCTCAAGCTTTCCGCGCCACCAATTGTGATATTCGTACTATTTGAAAAGAAGTATTGAGCCGATTCTGCAGTATCCTGATTCCAAAATTGTCCATCGGCAGAAATGAGTTTTTCACTATGGTTATGATTGTCTGTAAAGCCTGCTTCATTTGCTTTATATGTTGAAGTAAAGTTGTTGGCATTTTCAGAATAGGTGACAGTATGGGGAATTCTGAAAGGAACTTTCAATGGATGTGCAAAATGAGGGGTAAAGGTCGCTACACATTCTTTGTAAATGAAATTCAAGATGGAAACATGCGCCCCTTGTCCATGGGTAAATACATAATGGGTATTGGAATATAAATTGCGCAATTCCACCACCCTGCCGAGAACGGAATATTTCTGATGTTCGATTGAAGAGTCAAAATATGAATAAGTCATTTTATCAGTTGGTAATATGCCGGCATTATACAGCCTTTTAGCCTCATAGGATGGGTCATCTAGCCATTTTTGTTGGATGGCGGCAACTGCATTCATTTCATCTTTCAAGGAAGGATATTTATCTGAATCATAAGCAGGCGGCGAGGGTGGCTTTGATAATGGTTTTTTGGGTTGCGAAATGATAGGGATAATTTCAGTCTCGATTGGCTTTACAATGGGTTTAATAGGTTTTGGCATCGATTTTTTAAAAAGCAAATTTTCTTTGATGATTTGCAAATAATCAAAGCGCTTTGCCATGATATCCCTTAAGGGCCCAAAGGGGAATGAGGAGATAAGGTTAGCCTTTTTTGGCCATAGAACATCGATTTGATGAATGATTTCATCATCAGAAAGTGTTGAGAATAAGTTTGCGCCATCCGGATTAATCCAAGGGTCTCGAATGGCATCGATATCCACCTCTTCGCCTAATAATTTGATGTCATTCAATGCAAATACCCCTCCAGCTATCCTCCATACTTCGTTTGTGATTGGATGATAGCGTAAGTGCTGATATTTAAATCCTGCAACGTCATGATTTCCCAGTAAACAATCTGCTATAAAATGACTTTTAAGTGTTTTAATTTGAGGAAGTGAAGTTACGGGCAAAGTCCCTTCGGGAATTTTCGTCAAAAGGTGAATGGACTCACAATTTACAATCGCTTCCTCGTCTAACCGGGTTTTAAAGTTGGGATGGTAGACGGCCATTTCAGGGACATTGAGACCCAAGCTTTGGTAGGCTTTGTTGGTATAAAACCATTTCTTTAACTCTTTTGAAATTCCCGCCCCCGAACCCGTTTTTGCAGGTGAGGTTAAATGATAGAGAGTTCCGTCGGCAGCGCGGCTTTCTATCGTTTTTAGATGAGTGCCGCTTCTTTCTGCCACAACACTCCCTTCTTTAAGATGTAATAGGGTTTTAGGAAATTCTTCCCCCTCTGTTGGGAAAAAGTCCGCAGCTGGAATGTAGGGTTTAGGAGGAAAGGGTTGGAAATCGGTATAGAATGTTGGGGGAATTGGGGGAGTGGGAGTAAAATCGTCATAATAGGGCTTGAAGGGAGGCGTTTTTTTTGCTTTTAAACAGCAGCAATTTCGAATTGCGAAGAATGCGGCAATGCATGCAAATGCAAAACAAGCGACAGTGATGATTTTATTCTGTTTAGCCGTCTCAACGATCGTTGACCAACTAAAACTAGAACTTATTTCTTTTATTGCATTAATAGCATTCATTTTTTAAAGCCGTTAAAACTAAATATAGTAATATAAATTCGTTAATTTAGCAATAATATATAAACATTATTAATTAAATTCTTATTAAGAAATTATAAAATTATGGATAATAGGCACATGTTCACAGCTTTCCCCCTTCCTCCTGTCTATTTTGTATTTAATACGTATATACTGCTTCCAGCTGAATCTTGGACTTTTGGGCTGCTTCAAAGCCCCGGGGTTGAGAGATCGCAAGAGGCATGGTATTGGTTTAATACTATGCCTCTTGCGATCTCTCAACCGCGGGAGCTTTCAAGCTAGCCCAAAAGTCCAATATTCAACTGGAAGCGAGACAGGTGCCTTTTGGCACCCCCTAACGGGAAATAACTGGTTCGTATA
>JANWJE010000048.1 GCA_025451995.1 Parachlamydiaceae bacterium
ATAGATATTTTCTAAAAATCCAGGTCCAATTTCTTTCATCACTTCAAAACAACAATTCATAATACTTCCCGTCAATTCAAAGTGCGGCAGCTTTTTATCTTGTTCTATCATTATATCGTTCAATCGTGCGCGACTTGCAGGAATATGAGCTAAGTCCCAAACAGAGAGGAGGTGTAATAACCAACGAAACTTACCTGTGCAGATCCGATTTTGTACAGAAATCGACATTAACCCAAAGGGAAGAGCTAGCGTTGATAGGCAACTACAATGACGGAGGAGCCAAATGTCGATACTCCGGGAGGTGCCACGTTTCGGCCGACCAGATGTGCCAGGGTGCACGATTGCCTGAAGCATTAATATTTTTTTTTTCAATTAGAAAA
The DNA here is from genome assembly GCA_025451995.1 of Parachlamydiaceae bacterium. Classification (GTDB taxonomy): domain Bacteria; phylum Chlamydiota; class Chlamydiia; order Chlamydiales; family Parachlamydiaceae; genus JANWJE01. The sequence goes on from JANWJE010000048.1 coordinate 381, forward strand.
TCGGTTACTAATTGAAAATCTGGTAGGTGACTGGTGACATCACCTTGAGAAAACGGTTCATATATCTGACCAAGGGAGAACCCACATCGTCTCATAAACGTGAGTAAGCTATTCTATAAGGAGACGAAAGGAATAGTCATGCGATGGTAAGCACAAAGTGCTCCAACTTTAGCTTAATTAGGGTTATTGAGCGTGTCCGGAGGAGGTCTTGCGAGACCAAAAGGAAACACCGACAACATGAAGAGGAACTACTTGAAGTTCTATGAGACAGTTAGCCTGTTAGATAGAAGGGTACAATAACCCATCCCACTCTCATCGGGAGAAATCAACAGAAGCTAGAAACATCTCGAACAAAAGAAAGATCTTCTCAATAGTGATAACAAAGGAGAAACAATCTGTGGAAATAATCCACGATAAACAAAAGGTGTATTCTCTCACAGGAAGAATCACTGAAGAATTAATGCTCAAAGCATTTAAAGCAGTCAAGAAAAACAGAGGTGCTGCTGGTATCGACAAGGTTTCGATTTCAATGTATGAGTCAAATCTAAAGGCAAACTTAATATCTCTCATGAAAGAGATGAAAAGAGGCACATACCAACCAACACCACTGCGCAGGGTTTACATACCGAAAGGAAAGAAAAAGACTCGTCCTTTAGGAATCCCTGTTGTCAAATGTAGGATAGCCCAAGAAGTGATTCGGCGGTTAATAAATCCTATATTTGAAAGCCGATTCCACGAAAATTCCTTTGGATTCAGAAACGGGAGAAATTGCCATCAAGCTGTTGAGCGATTGTTCGAACACGCTAAACAAGGATATAGATATGTGGTGGATGTTGATATCAAAGGATTCTTTGACAACATTCCTCATGATCTTATTATGGAGTCGATTTCAGCCAAAGTATCTGATGGAAATATACTAAGAATAATCCATAAATTTCTTACTTCAGGTGTTATGGAAGATGGAGTGATCTCTGAGACGGTCAAAGGAACTCCACAAGGCGGGGTCATATCCCCCATACTTTCAAACATTGTCTTAAACCACCTGGATTGGTTTCTGACTAGACAAAATTTAAAATTTGTCAGGTATGCAGACGACTTTGTAATTCTCTGCAAGACCAAATCTGAAGCTGATAGAGCTTTGGAAATTACTCGAACATTTCTAAAAGAGATGGAATTAGAAGACAATCCAGAGAAAACCAAAATAAGTCACTTCTCTAAAGGATTCGATTTTCTAGGTTTTACCATCAAACATAAGTCTGTTCAAATGAGGAAAAAATCCAAAGAGAAATTTAAAGATACTATTAAAAATATAACCATAAGATCTCACAACCTAGATCAAGAGGTAATCGAGAAACTGAATCGGGTAATCAGGGGCACTGTTAACTACTTTTGTGCCAAATTCACCACTATGAAATTCACATTTCGTAAAGCTGATGAATGGATACGAAGGAGAATCCGATGCATGAAATATAAACGGATAAAGATACAAGATAACAACCGCCTTAAGAATACACACATCAGGAAGATGGGTCTATTGAGCTGCTTTGATTTATATAGAGCAAGATTGCAATGCTAAAACTATTCTCCTACACCAGGAGTAAATGTGTTGGGGTCGCCCGGTGCTGGAAAGCTGCCCGCCGGTAAATATAGGGAATTGACCCTATCGCGACAACGGGGAGGGACTGAAGAATTCAGTCCCTTACCCTCTTTCCATCGTTTTTTTGTTTTTAAATTCACGCCACGTAAAAAATTTCAAAAAACTGATATGGGTGTCTGAATTGGGCTGAAATTATCACTCACTCTTCGACGTAAAGATCTTTTTAATTCTGAATCGCTTTCAGCATATCTAATAACTCCCATTGACGGAATGAAGATTTTTCTTAACGAGAGCTAGCCATTCCGCCACATTCATTTCTTTGGAGATTTTTATATGCGGTTCAGCTCGCAATTGATAGACAATCGAATAACGGGGGTGAACACTCCCTACAACCCTATGTGTGGCAGCTTGATATTTTCCATGCGTGAGCTTCTCTAGGGTTCTTCCTACCAAAATAATCGCCTGCGATCCAACTCCCATCTTCTCAAGGTTGATCCATGTCGATTGTTCATAGTCATAAATTTCTAGCGATGGAACTTCAGATATGGGAATCACAGTTAAAAGCCCCAGATCTTCGTGTGCATCAGCTACGACTTCATCTGTCGAGGGTTTGTAGGCGAACAATCTCAATAAAGAAGTTGAGTATTCTGCAGACGGAAGGGGTTGATCTGCAGTCATTTTTGTTAGCTCGCTCGATTGCATGCCAAGATCTTTTTCAACCTTTTTTAAGATGTCAAGAGCAATCGAATTAACAGCAGAAAAATAAGGGATAAATTCTTTTAATTGCTCTGGGATGTTTTGATTTCTTACTACAAAGACATTTTTATACTTAAAAGACGAATATCCCACTTCAATGTGGTCTTTGATTGAAAATTGTTGTTTATAAGACTCGGATTGCAGATCAAAACATTTTAAATCATTAAATAAATCATCGACATTACCAGATGATGAAAAAGGGATAATGGCATATCCCTTTTTCAAAGAATTGAGGGGAATTGAAAGGTCGGGCTTTTGTTTAGTTTTAAAAAATCGATGTAAAATAGCTCCTAAATCAAAAATGATAGATAGCGCCAAAGGGATTGCTATTTTCGATTTTGAAATAAAGGAAAGGTCTAATTGTAAATATTTTAAAAAATTTAAACCTTCAATCAATTAATCACCCCGTAACCGCAATACGAGCTGGATGGTCGAATGTTTCACAATTTTGTAATCACACAACAAGACATCATCTTCTAATTGCTTCCCGGCAAAGATTAATCGCTGTTGGTCGACGGGATTTCCATTGATTTTTTCTATTTTTTGCTTAAACTCAAGAACTGTATTTCCTAATGTTGTTTCAAGTGTATATGTAAAACCGTCCAAAGCTTTAACAAAGAGCTGTACTTCCTTATTATGAATTGATTTCTTCACTTCTTTTGGAATGCAATTTATAATGTTTTTAATTTCAAGATGTGAAGATTCTAAATTGTGAACATCTTTTTCTAATTTTTTTATAGCGGTTTGAAAATGCCATTCTCTATAAATGATGTAAGTGATCGTTAAAGCGATCAATGCCACAGCTGCAGTTTTTTTTTGAGTGGCTGTGAATTGGTTGATGACGTTTTCATTAAAATAATGAAATAATTTATCGAAATGATTATAAATATTCATATTATCCTTGATTTTTCAATAGTTGATTTAATATTTATATATTATAAATCAATAAATTTCAATTTATTTAATAACAAAAGATTGCAAAGTTATGAAAAATATTCATCATTGCTCTGAATGTGGAAAGCCAAAGGACAAACAAGAAGAGGTGTGGCCCCCTCTAATCTTCTGAAATTTCATCATAGAAGTCTAATGACCCAAAACTTTGCCGTAAATCACTGGGATGCATTGACGTCAATTAAATCCCAATTTGCGAGCATTTTTTGGTAATCCCCATTCTGCATTAATTTTTTGAGAGCTTCGTTAAATTTTGTAATCAAGGCTTCCCCTTGTTTGTTATTGAGGACTACAAGGTGGATTCCTTGGTTTGTTAAGGGTGGGCTTGCCACTTTAAGCTCATGTTTATAGAACGTTTCTGTATAAATATACGCCGGGATGGCTGGGAAAATAGCACCATCAATGTGCCCTTTTCTTAATTCGGAAAAAGCGCTTAAAATATCATCGAAAATTTTAGTTTCAATGCGAGAATCTTTTTCCAGAGTCATAAGCAAAGGTGAATTTTCGGGAAGACCTATAATATTCTTTCCATGCTCATTTTTGGGATGTTGTTGAACGATTAACACGGGACCAAATAAAAAATAAGGATCCGAGAATAAAAGATCTTTGTAAATAAAACTGGGTTGAACAGAAGTGAGCAATGCTTGCAGCTTATTTTCCCTTAAGTCTTCAATTCCTTGATGCGTTGGTATCAGCTTAAAATGCAAATCTTCTTGTATTTCAACCTTTCTTAGAAGCTCCTGATTAAAAGCCGAAAAATTTTTTTCTTTACCACTAAGAGATAATTTTTTCCAGTCAACTTCCTGTCCGATGGTAAAGGAGTATTCTTGGAGATGATTGATTGAACATCCAATGAAAAAATAAAGCGACAGAATGATAAGCATCAGGCTTATCACTTGAGTTTTGAATTTAGTAAAATCAATCGTGTAAGTCATATTTGAGAGAATATAAACTTTTCCTTAGACTTTCTGCATAAATGGAATTATGCAATAGGTCTATTATGATTGACAGTTATTTTTTTGATATTTAGGATCTATCCAAAATTGGACAGAGATAATGCCAACACTCACATCATCCAAACGAATTGAAAAATTGAAGAAATCTAATGCAAAAGATTCCCCTATTGATATGAATCAAGTTGCTTGTATCATTCTAAGCGGCGGGGAAGGAACGCGTCTTTATCCTTTGACATTAACTCGCTGTAAGCCGGCGGTTAATATTGGAGGAAAATATCGATTGATTGATGTCCCTATCTCTCATGCGATTCACGCCAATTGTTATAAAATTTATGTTTTATCACAATTTTTATCTTCCTCCCTCCACCATCATATTTTTCAAACGTACATGCAGAACGGCAGAGCTGCCTCTTTAATCGAGATATTAACAGCAGAACAAAAGCCGAGCCATAAATCATGGTTTCAAGGAACGGCAGATGCTGTGCGACAAAATATCGATTATTTGTTAGAAAGCCCAGTCGAGTATTTTTTAATTTTATCCGGGGATCAATTGTATGATATTCGTTTTGATGAAATGGTGCGTTTTGCCAAATTGACAAATGCTGATCTCGTTGTTGCAGCTCTTCCCGTCACTGAAAAAGAAGCGGCGCGGATGGGGGTCTTAAAGATAAATGAAGACTACGACATCATCGATTTTTTTGAAAAACCGCAAGATTCTTCCCTCTATGAACGTTTGAGATCTTCGGAAAAAATGATCGAGCGATTAGGGACAACACCCTCGAGTCAACGCCATTTTTTGGGGTCCATGGGAATCTATTTATTTAAAAGACAGGCTTTGGTTCATCTATTGGCAAATGACTCAAGAGAAGACTTTGGGAAACACCTGATCCCTACCCAGCTAGCCACAGGAAAAGTTTCAGCATATCTTTACAATGGCTATTGGGAAGATATAGGGACAATAGAAACATTCTATCGCTCAAATATAGCCCTCACTGAGTCCAAACCCCTTTTCACATTTTATAATGAAAAACGGCCCATCTTTTCCCCTCGCTATGAGTTGCCACCGGCGAAATTTTCCAAAACTCATGTCGAGAATACCCTCCTTTGCGAAGGGACAATCAGTGAAGCTGACCATTTGATCCATAGTATTTTAGGCTTAAGAAGTGTGGTAGGAGAGGGAACTCAAATTAGCCATTCCTATATCATGGGAAATGATTATTACGAAACATCTATAAATGATCACCAAAAGCTTCCCTCAAAGCCTTCTATTGGAAAAAATTGCATCATTTCTAAAGCCATTGTAGATAAAAATGTCGCTATAGGAAACAATGTTCACCTCATCAATAGACAAAACTTAACTCATTACACTAGCGATAATTTGTACATTCGAGATGGCATTATCATTGTCCCTCGAGGGGCTACCATCCCCGATGGTTATAAAATATGAGTATTTGGGCAATCGCAGATTTACATCTTTCTTTTGGAGTTCCAAATAAACACATGGATATTTTTGGATCCCAATGGAAAAATTATACCGATAAAATAGAGGCCTTTTGGCGCGAAAGCATCCATGCTGACGACTTGGTTTTAATCGCCGGCGATATTTCATGGGCCATGCATACCGAAGAAGCTGCTTTGGATTTCAAATGGATAGATGCTTTACCCGGTACAAAAGTCTTGATCAAAGGAAATCACGATTATTGGTGGGGATCCCTATCAAAGATCAAAACAATTCTTCCCTCTTCTTGCCACCTCATTCAAAATAATAGTTTTACCTGGCGCGATTTCTCCATCGCCGGAGCGCGTTTATGGGATGTCCCAGGTTTATGCTTCAATGATATCGTCGATTTTAAGGAAGGAGTTCAGTTAAACCTAGAAACGGCAGTTCAAGGCGATCAAGCGATGCAAGAAAGCCAAAAGATTTACCAAAGGGAATTAGGGCGCTTAGAAATGAGTTTAAAAAGCATAAACCCTTTGGCCAAACAACGAATCGCAATGACTCACTACCCTCCTATTGGAAGTGCGCTCCAAGAGAGCGAGGTTTCAAAAATATTAGAAAAATATAAGGTGAATACCTGTGTATTTGGCCATCTCCACAATGTTAAACCCGGATTGCCGCTTTTTGGTGAACGCAACGGGGTTAAGTATTGCCTGACATCTTGCGATTATCTCAATTTCAAGCCATTAAAAATAGCAGGGACCTAAGGCCCCTTGCCTCTTACCGAATAGGGCAAGCGCCGGTTGCGCAGCTTTCCATGAATTCATCATCTCGAATTTCAATTCCGCCGTAATCGATTTCCTTGAGTTGGGCAATATAGGTCTCATAAGCCTCTTTTGTGACAACTTCTTGAGGCAAATAAGCATAGCCTAAGTCTTCAGCATTTTTTGTTGGGTCATTGCGAAATAAAAAGGAAACCCCAACATAGCAATCCCAGTTCTTAAGCAGCCAATCAATAATGGCCGGCACTTCAGAGGTGTCATAGGAAACTGTGTTGGAAACGTTTTGCTCGCACCAGGTTGTTTGCAAAAGGGCGTACCATTCCAATTGAGTGACAGCTGAATCAGTGTTAATTTCAACTTCTTCAACTTTTCCATTTTTACGCGTGAGGCTAGATCGAGTAAAAGGAATATTTTCATATTTCACGGGAAATTTAACTAAAACCGATTCCGGTTCAAAAGGTTTTTCTATGATTGTATAGCCGGCAGTTTTAAATTTGCCAACCAGAGGATCGTGTTTGGAGTAGGTGATATTAGTAAAAATATAGCGCCCTAAAGGCATATGGATTCCTTCCGGCACCTCACCCCACTCTTTAGTTCCCATAATTTTGCTCACGGTTCCACTCGGTTTAATGCAGGTGACATTCTTTGGCAAGGGAGCGTTGAGTTCATTGGCCATGCTGTAGGCAGCGCTTACAGTGATGTTTCGCATTCTCTTATAATCATAAGCGGTGAGGTCTGGTCGAGCGCGCACACCTGTAAGGCCAACGCCGCAGAGATGTAAAAATTCATTGTTCAAATGCCAAGCTTCCTGCAAAATTTCGTCTCTTAAATTGACCATTGTTTGGCGATAGTTCATTCTTCCAGCTAAATAGAGTGCACGCTCTAAGCCCACTTTATCGCCTTTAAATGCTAAAACATTCACTTCAGTTAAATTACAAAAGCTCTTATTTCCAAGGAGGATTTCAACACATGGATTGCAACCCTTAAACCAAGGAGCTCTTCTTTCTGCTTCAGTGGCATTAATAAACCCGGGTTCCGACCCCCCCGATTCGATCATGAGTTGGAAGAGACGCTCAAGTTCATCTTTAGTCGGTTTAGCTCTAAAAAGGAGGCTATTGTTTGATTGTTGCCTATGCGCATTTCCCTTTAACCACCATTCTTTTTTTGCAATGGCGAACTCTTCCCATTCGGGTTGGCCATATTCAAATAGGGCAATTTGCGCCGAACGGCGGCTAGAGAGAATGGTCCCAAGCCAGTTAACAATATCGAGAATATCCATACGAGTGAGTAGTTGATCGGCTCGGTCTGAAAGAATTTTAGCAATTGCTTTAAAGGCTTTTGCGATTTGCTCATCCCCTGAAGAAATCCATCCATATCCCTTTAACCGCGTGCCTGCTGGTCTAATTTCAGAAAAGTCCAATACAAGAGTTGTAGCGGGAAATTTTCCGGCAACAAGTTTACCCACTGCTTTTGCCCATGCAATTGCCGAATCGCCGAGTTTGATTGTCCAGATTTTAGTTTCCGGATCAAAAGTTTCAATATTTTGCTGGACACCCCCCTTTTCAGTTCGATTGGAACGTATCACTTTGATTTCTTGTAAAGGGCGTCTAAAACCGTTTAAAGTTCCCGTAATCGGTCTAAATCCAACACCACACCCTTGAAGCAATAGCCAAAGGACATCCACTACATCGTATACAGTTTCAACATGGGTATAGGAACAATTAAACATACTGGATTCTCGTGTGCGGCTCAATTCAGTCCCTCCAAGCCAAAGAGTTCTTCCGGCAGGAGCGATGTAACGGTTGAGAATAAGCGCTCTCACCTCTTCTAGCTCGTCTTCTTGCGCTTCGTTCAGGGTGCGACCCAACGCGCGCTCCCATAACCAATGTTGATGAGAAATAACCCTATCGACGACCTGATCCCAAGATTCAAGTTGCGTATCGCCATCTTTGATGGGGCGATGGTAGGTTCTTAGAGCGGTTGCCATCGCTCGTGCGGTGGGTTTTGTGGTCTTGATAGTCATGGAATCATTCTCCTTAAAAAGCTATTGGGGATATATACACAAACAACATGAAGAATTGGTTTTTGACCGCGTCGGCTTGCCTATGACTTCGGATCTGTCTGCATCGCACAACTTATTCAAGTTGTGCTGCTTCGACACCAGCTTCGCTTGATCCGAATTCATGACGCCTTCTTGTCAAAATTCCAATTCTTCATGTTGTTTGTGTATACTTTTTATCTCTTTTTTCAGCTTTAAAGTCAAGTTGTATAAATTATTAATACCCCTTCAGAAGCCCTTCTGAAGCATTTTTTAAAAGCTTGATTTAAATGGATTTACAAAAAAAATTCAATTTTTTTCTTTTCCTTTGATAGTCTTGTGAATCAATCAATTAAATAATTTTAAATATTTTCTTGATCTCATGCCAAATGGGGTCGGAAGAAAAGATGAGGGTGTCTAAAGGAATGTCCTTTCGATGATTTAAAATTTTTTGAAGGATCATTTCATCTGATTCGCGGTCTAACCGATGAAGATAATCGATTGCAATGATAAGCAAGTCTTGAAAATCTTCTTCTTTTTGTATCATTGAAAAGCTTTTTTTCAATAACTGTTTAAAAGATGCATCTAATTCTTTTTCAGCTAAAATAGCAAAAAATTCTAAGTTAAATGGAAGGTCATTCTCATCTAAATGCTCTTCAAAAATTTCATCTGCAATGAGTTGAGCATTTCTTTCGTCAGTGAGTCGAATGCGTAAAAGTTTAAACCATTTGTTGTTGTGCAAGAACAGTTCAAAGGCATCCAGGAGTTCTTGAGCATAAGATTCATTATCGGAATCAATTTGTTCAAAAATAAAATCATATAAAAAGGCTTCAATGTCATTTGCACAGTAATTAGAAATTAAACCAATAACATCATTGGGATCGACCCCTTCATCGACATTTTCTTCTAAAATGCAAATAAAATGACTCAAGGCATCTTGTAGAGCTAATGGATTATCCAATTGGTTGTTGTCATATTGATAGATATATTCATCCAATTCGTTGCAAATCACTGACAGGGAAGGTTTCTCACTCATCAGCCTTCGCCATAATTCAAAAACTAAAAGATAGATGCGGTCTTCTTGAGCAGTTGTATACTTTTGCTCCCCAATGAGAAGATCGGTGAGCTGTTCAGGAGAGTCTGAATCATCGGCAAATGCGATGAAACTTGTTCGATTAAGGTCGATGTTGAATTCTTTTAATCGTTCAAGAAGGGTAGTTAATGGGAGGTTGCGATAATCTTCAACCTGCCATGGTTCAACTTTAACTTCCCGCTGGGTCAGCCAGTTCATCCGCAATAAATTATATAAAGCACGTCTTTCAATTGTATTCATAAGATATTAGTATAGCAGAAAGACAAAATAATACATCTATATAATCCTTATCTGATCAGTTGGAATATACCCGACTTGATCACTTTCCTCAATTTTTAACCAACTTCCTTCTTTGACCATTTTAAGTATTTTTACTTTTGAACCGGCCAAAAGGGGGAATTGTCTTAGTTGGGGCTGGTGCCAATCTGCTGCACGGTAAAAACCAGTTGGTTTTATAAGAATCCCTTCCACAGGAGATGTATAATATATAAAAAGGACATTCCCTAAAAGAATGAGTAAAAAAACGGAGCAGAACCTTGCGATCCTTCTCGGCCAAGGAAGGGGATACCAGATCGAAATCGAAAGAGTAAAAAAAACAATGATGATTGAAATAAAAATCACTTTGTAATTTTGTCCAAGATCAAAAAGAAGAGTGTTAACTGAATGTTTATCTAATGTTCTTCGCAGACCCAATTTTTGATAGGCTAAATCGAGATGTTTGGCCAAGTCCTCATTGAATCCATTTTTTTTTATCGCTCGATGATAATAAAGAATCGCCCAAGCATATTCTTCCAACTGATAGTAGGTGTCAGCCAGGGCTTGCTCTAAATAGGGGGGATGATTGGGTGAATCTTCTAATGAATGATAGATGTTGAGGGCATTGTTAAAAGCGAGAGTTCGTTCATGATAACTATTTGTCTGCTCCCCTTGCACATAATAATGATTTGCATCTGCGATATCATTCCCATGGCAAGGAAATAGAAAAAAAATAAAGGAAAAATAGGTTAGATAATGAAACTTCATACTTTCAAAATATTTCTTTTATCAAATATACTCCGTCCAGTTGAAAGCTGGAAAGTTTGACAAGGAGGCGCCCAGGTTTTGAATCAGGCAAAGCCGGTGCCGAAGCAGCACAACTTGTATAAGTTGTGCGATGCAGGCTGATTCAAAGACTGTGGCAAGCCGACGCAGTCAAAATTCCAGCTTTCAACTGGACGAAGTATAATAATGTTTTTTTTATTTTATACAAGGGGAGTTATGCTGCTCAATTCTTTGAAAAAATCAATCACCGCCTTTACACTCCTCAGCATGATGATGAATCTCCCGGGTACCGCCCAAATGATCAATTCCGAGGCTCCAATCGTTATAGAAGACCCGGAAGATGCAAAAAGAACAAGGACGGCGACAATTATAGCCGGAGCTTCAATCCTCGCATTGATTGGAGGCGTGGCCTATTTTGCTTGTGGAACCGGCGGAAAATGCCATTCCTCGTCTTCTAGCAGCTCTTACCCTTCTTCTCGTTCTTCATTTTCCCCCTACTATAACTCATCCTTTAATTACGATTCTTACGGTTCCGGCTCTTATGGCTCCCGGTCGGGCTCTAAACATCATCATCATCGCGCGCATCACAAACACAAACATTCACATTCAAATTCCTCTTTTTCCGGCTCTAATTCATCTTTTTGGAGCAGCAGTGGAGGAGGCCCGGGCAACAGGCAAAACGAAGATTTTATGCGCGGCAGAAGAGATGGGAACATGCCCGCAAGACTGCGCACAAAAAACTTGGATGAGAGGGACCAAATAAGCGCTCAATTTATCAGCCATCCTTGCCTATCTGGAAAAGGATCTTTTTCAGCTTATATCCAATTGCCTGACGGAGCGCGAAAAACGCTCGGCACCCTTCCCTTTTCTCCTCAGAGAGGATCAACATTGTCTTCAGAATCTTATACTAAAAAAGGACACTATCTCTTCGGAATTCGATTAGATAGCGGATCTTCTCTAAATGGTCAAACAAAGATTGGGACATTGGAAATAAAAAAGAATGGAGTGACCGTTGAAAGCCGTGATTTTCATCTTCCGGCACACGCTTCAACACATTACGAGCCCCAACCGATTGAAGTTAGGCTTTAGAACCTAATATTTCTAAGGCTCGAGCAGGAGTCAAACGATCGCCCGGATTAGGGTTTAATAACCCATAGATGACCTGCCGAATGGGAGAACCGATTGGACAGACAGGATCATCTTTGTTTTTGCTCTCCAAATAAGCGATTATGTGTTCTTGGTTCTTTTTTCTGAATGTGAGAAATTCAGATCGAGGAACACCAAGGTAAAGCTCTGCTAATATCGCTCCCATCGCCCAAGCATCTCTTGCAAAGCCATTGGCCTCTAATTTACCTTCCTCAGTTGTTGCAAAATATAATTCCGGAGGGAAATATAACTTCGTCCCTCCCTTTGGATATTTAGGGGTTTTACCAACCATGTGAGCAAGACCTAAGTCGCCCACCACCGCTCGTATGACTGCTCCTTCTGAATTTCGAACCAAGAAAATATTTTTAGGTTTAAGATCGCAATGCACAATTCCCTTACTATGCAAATGGACAAGGCCCTTTAAGATATTTATACAAATTAAATGCTTTTCATCCCCCGAAAGTTTAGAAAATGCATTCTGTAATTGCCCCCCATTATAAAACGGCATTTTATATCTTATCTTCTCCGCCTCTCTTTTTTTAGAATAAATCTGCGTCACTGTCTCAGGGTAAATCGTTGCTACATTTTCATGATTTCCGGCAATTATATTTAATGCTATTTCTCCAAAGATGTCCCCTTTAGGATTCTTAATTTTATCTATGATCAGCGATGCTGTCGCCCCTGTTTCACCTGTTTTTAAATTAATGTATTCGGTGACAATTTTAAAAGCACCCTTGCCAATTAATTTATCTTTTTTTAGGGATTTTTTACTGAAGTTAAAATAGATGGTTCCATCCGGTTGAAATTGCATGCTTCGGATAGGGGCTTTTAAAGCATCCCCACTTCTTTCTTTTGTGATAAGGAGGACCGGCCCCTTCTTGTCCTTTGCCTCCTCAAAAAGTTTGGATCCATTTTTTTTTATAAAATCCAGGGTCGTTTTAATTTCATCTAATTGAATGCCTCTATTCAGCATGATTTCAATCATCTTCGACGCTGTCTCAAAATCACTCCCCATAAGATTTTCTAAATAAAATACTAAACCTTCTTTTACACCGATAGAATTTCTCAAAAGATTCATCGAGTCGATAATTTTGATAAAAACTTCCATTGGCTGTTTACCTTTAACAGCGAGCTTAAGAGCCAGTTGGATTTCACCGGGCTTTCTTGTTTCAAAAACACTTTTGGACAGATCTAATAGCTGATTGAAAGCATGCGCTGCTTGCTCCCAATTACATTGCTGCTTTATTTTTAGTTGTTCGAATAAATCTTGATCGCGACAAGATAAATGTGTAAAAGCGATATAATGTTTTAACTGGCTATCAAAATAATTTTTAATCGTTTCAAGAATGGCACTTTCACCTGATTCATGAAATTCTTTCAGCTCTTTAAAGAAAGCTTCATCGATAAAAAAAGAGAGATCCGGGATTGCATCTCTATTCTCTTTTAATTGATTAAATAATAGATCGAATTCGCCCGGAGTTAGAACATTAGCCAATTCAATGAGCGATATTTTTTCATTTCCATCCAAATCAACCAAGTTGTTTTCCCAATAATTTTCCCGTGCTGATTCTAAAAGAGAGAAAAAAGTTCCATCGCTTAAAGAGGCAATAATTTTTTCTCTTGGGATTCCAAATCCAACTAAATTTTCAATCGCACTATTAATTTTGATAACAAAGGAAATGGCTTCCCCATCCCCTTTTTTAAATTGAATATTATTCCACGTATAGCCATGCAATTTGTGGAATAAATGACTAAAAAAATTTTCATTTTTCGGAATGATATTGATAGCGATAATATTTTCGTGATTTAACCCCTTCACCTCTATTCCCGCATTTAAATCTCGGTCATTTTTTGTTTTAGATTCAGAGGGATAAATAATATTAATAATCTGATTAGGATCTAAATTTTCCATAGAATTTCCATAAAAACTTGCCTATTTTTATATTAATTTACTTTTATTAATTTTTTATAAAAATTAATTAACGAAGAATCTGAAAAGCTTTATAAAAACGGCGATGTGCCTCGATGGCATTTAGTCCATCGGGCCCGTGGGGTTGAGGTAAATAATAGCCTTGGCCAATATTGGGAGGAATGGACATCTCTTTGAAACCTTCAAAGAGCAATAAAGCCAAAAAATTTGTTTTTAACATCGCTTCAAAAGCAGGTTTTAAATCTTTGACAGTTTTTGCCTCTGTTAACCAATCGCCCCGCACGTTAAAGGCAGTTATATTTTTTGTATTTTCTTTTATTACCTCTTCTCCAATTAAAGCCCGTGTTTGCGCTCCAATAGAGCGCGAATTAATAATAATTCCTTTGAGGTTATTAGCAAGAGCGCTCGCTTGAGCAAGACCGCCGCCATGAGAATGACCAATCATCACAGGTTGGATCTGTGCAATTCCAATCACCTCTTTAATCATTTTCCCAAGTTCTATGCATTGACGCACTCCATTCGGAAGATTTCCGGTAAAATCACTAAAAGCAGTTTGAGCGCTCGCAATAGCGACAGTATTTTTTTCTTGAGCAGTTGTTTGAAGATGTTCTTGATAATTGAGACCGACAAAAGCGACAATGAGCTCGTCCCTTTGATGATCAAAAATTAGATTGAAAATTGTTCCGGTTTCAAGATGATAATAATTACCTTTTTCATCGACTTTAAACCCAAATTCGGAGCTTCTTAATCGATTATCGATGAGTTTTATACAATTGAATTGTTCTGAAAATTTAGATTGTTTGGACTTTGTTAAGGATTTGACCCCATTTAACTTTGAAATTTTATCGGATGTGGAGAGTAAGATGCCGTGTTCATCCCCTTCAGAGCGATTTCCATTTTGTGCACCCATATAGAGATATGAAGCATAACGGAAATTTTGATTGACGATTTCTTTTTTTATTTCTTGATTTTCGGGTAATTGAAGATCGATATAGCGGTTTTCATTCTCCTTTTTTACTTCTGAATTTTTTTCTTCAATTGTGAGATTTTCTATACTTGAGGAGAAGCTCGCGTCATCAGGAGGTAATTGATTTGGCTGGACATTCATACAATTCTCCTTTTATTAACCAATCGTAACACAACAATTTTTAACTAAAAAAAAGATTATATAAATACTTTGTTAAGTATATAGTCCTTCCAACTGAAAGTTGGAAAATTTAACAAGGAGGCGGCCTGATTTTGCATCAGGCGAAGCCGGTGCCGAAGCAGCGCAACTTGGAATTTGTTGTGCGATGCAGGCAGATGCAAAAGCAGAGCCAAGCCGACGCAGTAAAATTTCCAGCTTTCAACTGGACGGAGTATACTGAAACAGTACAAAAGTCGGGTTATCGATTTATGAAAATGATTTCTTGGAATGTCAATGGCATTCGTTCAATCCTTAAAAAAGGGTTTTTGGATGTTATATCTAATTACAACCCGGATATTCTTTGTTTACAGGAAACAAAAGCAACCAAAGAAGATATTCACTTAGAACTCCCCCAATACAATCAATATTGGAATAGTGCTCAAAAAAAAGGGTATAGTGGAACTTGCGTCTTTACTAAAGAAAAACCCATAAGTGTTGTCAATGGAATTCTCATGGATATCCATGACCAAGAGGGGAGAACAATTACTTTAGAATATCCCGAATTTTTTCTTGTTAATGTGTACGTTCCAAATTCTAAAAGAGATCTTTCAAGACTTGAATATCGAAGTAAACAATGGGATGTTGATTTTCTTGAGTATTTAAAATCCTTAGAGAACAAAAAGCCTGTCATTTTCTGCGGAGATTTGAATGTGGCCCATACAGAAATCGATTTATCTTTCCCCAAAGCAAATGTAAACAATCATGGCTTTACTCCAGAAGAGCGGGCGGGTTTTGATCGCCTCATTGAAGCTGGGTTTATCGATGCTTTTCGAGAATTCGAAAAGGGTCCAGGACATTATACGTGGTGGAGTCCGTTTAGCAACTGTAGAGAAAGAAATATTGGGTGGCGCATCGATTATTTTCTGATTTCACCCTCTCTCAAGCCTAAATTAAAACATTCATCTATTTTAAAAGAAGTCATGGGATCTGACCATTGTCCTGTAGAGATCGATGTATACCTTTCGTGATTCAAAATTTTGCCTTTGTCCAGAAATCGACCAAGGATAAACGATGGAAACGATATAACGATATAATGATTGATTAAAAGACAAAACGCAATCGAGAAATTTTCCAGCTTTGAGCTTTGCTCAAATCTGGAAGGTTTTTAAAATCCTATCGTTATATCTTTAAATCGTTACCATCGTTGATTTTTCTGCACGGCAAACCCTTGCTTTTATCATGGTTTTTATCAAATTTTTGAA
>JANWJE010000049.1 GCA_025451995.1 Parachlamydiaceae bacterium
ACAGATTTGGGAAACGAAAGCCAACCGGTAAGACTTAAATTATGAATCTAACTTTCATGAGAGCTGTCAAGACTTACTTGACTCGCTGTTTTTAGAAAAACTCCTGGATAAACTGCTCTCCTAGATCTAATAGAAGTTCTCTATAACTAGGTCCTAAGAGGGCATGCCCATCCCAAGATAAAAAATGAGAGTAGTTGCGGTTTCCATGAAAACGTATATTGGTATTTGGATCAAAATAATTACGAACATGCCCATGCGGATCGACAAAAAGTGTATAACTCACAATATCATTGATATTTACATAATTGACAACGCTTTGAAACCCGTGATTCCGAATCATAGTGGCAGATCCAAATGTGATCACTCGAATCATTTTTTGCTCTTCTGGGGACAAAAGTGCACGAGCACGGTCGGTATCAGTGCCGCCTAAACTATGCGCATAGTGAATAATAATGCCACCATTACCGATTCCCCCCATCTCTTGAATGAGTTTTTTCCACATTTCAGCTAAAATACAGGCTTGATAGGAATGATAACCTAAATTAAATGTTGTTTTAATTCTAAGAGAATTGGCTAAATCCCAGACTACACCCTCTGTCGAACGAAAAATATAGTTTATCTTAACATCACCATGTGATTTTGAAATGAAAGATAGAGATTCATGCATCGTTTTCCAATCATTCAAAATCCCATTGATAAATGTAATGCTTACCTTTTGACCAACTTCGCGACTCCCATAACATCCGACTAACGTTGACTCTAATTCGCCTTCACTATTTTTATTCGTATTCGAAGGTATATGATAAGTTTCAATAAACTCCTGACCCAATTTACAGAGAACAGGCCCATAAATTGAACCGTCGAGCAAATGATCAGACTGCCAATAAACATTAAATGCCGATCCATAAAATTGCACATTCATATTAGAATTAAAATAATTGCGAATGTAGGCAATGGGAGAATAAATGGCGTGATTGACTACACTTTCAAACCCTTGATTAGAAATCAAAGCTGACGAGCCAAGTGTGACGACGCGTATCATTTTTTGTTCTTCAGGCGATAATAATTCGCGGGCGTAAACTGTTTCAATCCCACCTAAGCCATACGCATAATGAATGATGGTTCCCCCTCCATCAACACCTCCCATTTCCTCAATCAGATTGCGCCACATTTCTGCTAATAAAAAACCATGATCCAAGCAAAGCATACGATTAAAAAAATTTATTTTAGCGGCAATCGACTGTAAACTATCAAAAAGCCATCCATTTGTTGGCCTAAAAACAAAATGGACTTTAACATTTCCATGCGATTCTGAAATAAATTGTAATGATTGGTTCATCATTTCATAAGTCGTGCAATCGATGAAGGAAACGCGTACTTTTTCATCTGCTTCTTGTTCACCATAACTATCCACTGCTATCGTTTCAGAAAATGCAAACTCTTCTAAATCATAACATTCCGCACTTTCACTCCCTTGAGAAAAATCCAAAGACAAGATCGATTCGTTTGCTTCGCAAACGCACACATATGCTATACAATAAAATAGACCTCTTGCGCAATTAGCTTTGCTTGAGAAAATGTAATTACGCAAGAGATCTAATGTAAATAAAATTATTTTATTAACCAAATTCATTAAATTCATTAATAAATGATGTTAAAAAAACAATTTTAAATAAAAACAACTTACATTTCAACTATTTCACACCCAATCTTGAATAGGTTAAAAAAGTTGCAAAAGAACATAGAAAAACTTGACTTCCATGTATTTCCATGTTAATTTCTATGTTGGCTACCTGGGAAAACATGATAATATCAGTGCAAAAATAGCCCAAGAAATTTGGCAAATCACTCGTCGTACAACAACAACGCGACTTAAAGAGATGTGCAATCAAGGATTGCTTCAAGGATTGCTTGTAGACATATCAACAAGCCCAAAAGACCCTCAAAAAATATTCGTTCTCGCAAAAAATAATTAAAGAATTTAATAACAACAGAAAAACATATAGGTAATTATGAAAGACTCCACATATCACTACAGTGAATGTGGCTTAAGTAATGTTTACCTAGTAAATGGATTCTTTTTCAAGCGATGCAAAATTTTCCAACTTTCAGCTGGGAAGACTATCTATTCAATAAAAATCTGTTTTGGGTTAAGAAAAATGACCAACTCCGTTGGAATTCCGTTTTCTCCGGCAAGAGAAAAAGTAAGAGCACGTAACGTGCTCCTACTGAAGTGGCCAGAACTGGAATCGAACCAGCGACACAAGGATTTTCAGTCCTCTGCTCTACCGACTGAGCTATCTGGCCGTGCGCTTTCAGTGCTAATGCACTCAAAGAAGTAGATACAATAGAAGAATGTCTGTTTTTGTGCAATTACTTTTTAGTCAAACTATGGAGAATAATCATATCCTTTAGGATGTTGATCGCTTCCTGCACTTGTAGGTCATCTTCTCCGTATGATTTATTCTTTTTATCGCTAGAATTCCACTCTTCCTCATCCTCAGAATCGTCTTCTGAGATTGTTCCCTTTAAAAAATATTGATAATTTTTATTGTGGGCGATGCGGTATTCGCTATTTTTACGCAGGGTGGGAAGTAAATCGCGCCATAATGATGTCTTTTTTTGCAATTTAGGAATGTAGTATTTAATGTACCAGTTACGCAATTGAGGTGGGACATCTTTTAAAGTATCATTATATAAAGGTGGAATTACCCCCCCACTTAGAGTATCAGCATACATTTCACCAATCTCCTCACTATTCCAATGACCTGGAGCTACAATATCGGATTTAACCCCTTCTTTTTGCGGAGTACGGCCCGACACTGTGAAATATTCACCTACGGTTACCTTAAAATACGAGCTGCTTTGATTGTCTGTAATGGTTTGCGTTTGAATTGTCCCCTTGCCATACGTATGTTCATCCCCAACAACCAAGGCCACGCCATAATCTTGAAGTGCTTGTGCCACAATTTCTGCCGCCGATGCTGTTGCTTTTGAAGTTAAGACTATCAAAGGACCATCATAGAGTGTGTTTCCATCGACATCGCGATAAATCCTCTCTTCTCCATTCGAGTATTTAGAAACGACGATCACTCCATCAGTGATAAATAATCCGGCGACTTTAACTGCTTGTGAAAGAAACCCCCCTCCATTATCTCGCAAATCGAGAATGAGTCCTTTTAAATTTCCTTTTTTTTCTAAATCTTCGACCGCTTTCTTGACATCATCAACGCTTGAAACGCCTTCCCCTTGGTAGAATGAGTGAAGGGCAATCACACCTATTTCGCCATTTCCAAAAGCCTCTGTTCGGACATCCACTCGATCATTTTTTAAAATAATCATTTCTCGAGTCAACTCCACTGTATATTGACTGGAGGGTTCGCCTTTTGATGCAGGTCTTTTGAAAGTCAACTTGACGGCACTATTTTTTTCTCCGCGCAAAAGGTCCATGATTTTATCAAAAGGAAGATCATCCACTGAAAGACCATCAATTGAAAGAAGGATATCCCCTGTTTTAATTTTTTGACTTTTTGCCGCCGGCCCTCCATCTAAAAGATGAGAGACAATCGCACCTTGGCTTGTATCTTTTAAAACCAATCCAATCCCTTTGAATTCTTTTTGCAGCCGCACTCGAATATCAAAGGCTTCATTTTTTTTGTAAAAAGTGGTGTGTGAATCTAAGCTACCCGCTAATGCTTTTAATACATGGAGCGCAAAAAGATTTTCTTGCTCATTTTTTGGCAAGAGCTCCCCTTTTTCATTTTGGTAAAGATATTGATTCTCATTGTTTCTTAAACGCCCTTCATAAGATGTTAAAATTTGCTCCTTTCTTTGCGGAGTCATCACATCTCCAAAACGTTTTTTCTCAAAAGCGATATAACTTCGGATATTTTGTAAAATTCTTTCAGCTAATTCAGTTTTGGTTTTTGCAAACTGATGAGTGAGGCGATCCATCGGTTGGGTGTTTTGAAAAAGATTTTGCTTTGAGCTCTCATCCAATGATTCCCTCATCTTTCGGGAGCGCATAATAGATTCTTGTATCAATTGATTTAACTGCGTAAAGGAACTGAAGTCCCCTTTTTTATACTGTTCCAGCATTTCCCCTAGTCGCTGCTGCGACGGATTGAAATAAGGCTTTACTTCATTTTCTAATAAATAGATTCGGTAGGGATCAAACTGATTCACAAAATTTTCAAGCGCTTGAGCGAATACTTTTGATGAAACCTCTCTTTTATCCACATGCTCGCCAAGGATTTGCTCCATAATTTTTGAAATATCAGAACTTTTCAACAAATCCTGTTCGTGTGCAATGAGCTGATTACAAAGGAAAAAAATTAAAAAGAAACCTTTTTTTAACATATTAGCCTGAAAAATATTGTTTTTATGAAAGCCTTATCTGTCCTATACACAAACAACTTGAGGAATTGGAATTTGACAAGGAGGCGCCATGAATTCGGATCATGCAAAGCTGGTGTCGAAGCAGCACAACTTGAATAAGTTGTGCGATGGAGACAGATCCGAATTCATAGGCAAGCCGACGTGGTCAAAACCCAATTCTTCAAGTTGTTTGTGTATATACTCGTTCCTGTATATAATCCCATCACCTATGATTTTAAACAAAGATTATTTTAAACTAGCGAATTTTGAAGGTCCCCTCGATTTCTTGCTTTGTTTAATCCAAAAGGAAGAAATTGAGATTCAAGATGTCCCTATCCACGAGATCATTCAACAATTTATTGTAAAATTAAATGAAGCGATTGAACAAGGGCTTGAAAAAGGAGCTGAATTTATCGGGACGGCAGCTTACCTAGTGTGGTTAAAAAGTAAGATACTTTTGCCGCAGCATGAGCAATCATCCTTACCTGAAGATGCTTTAGAAGATCCTCAATTTGAAATCATCCACCATCTTCTCGACTATTGCCGTTTCAAACAAGCTGCCAAGGAATTGAATATTCTACACGAAAGAAGTCAAGGATTTTTCTTTCGCGGCAAAACAGAAATTCCAATCCCAAAAGATCCAAAACCATTCCCAACAATATTAAGGATTGGTTCCATTTCTCTTGATGAACTAGCTGCACTTTTTAAAGAATTAATTGATAAAGCTCCCACCCCCAACCCATCGATTCAAGAAGAAAATTGGCGAGTCTGCGATAAAATAAAAATCCTTCGAAAAAGGATACAGGAAAACAGCATCATTCTTTTTCCAAGCCTCTTTCATTCTGAACAGACAAAAGCTGAAATCGTCGTGATATTTTTAGCTGTTTTAGAACTTATTAAGATTGGTGAAATAGGTGTTGGATATAAAGATTTTCCCCAAGGATTGCTGATTTATGGAAAATGAAAATTCACCCAACATCAATGAGCAATTGCGCACCCATGTCAAGCGAGTCATTGAAGCCCTTCTTTTTTCTAATGCAGACCCTTTGCCTATAAACAAAATTCGAGAAGTCACCGATACGATTCTTCCTTTGCGCCCTAAAGAAATCGAAGCCCTATTGGCGGAATTAAAAGATGATTATCTGTCTCAACAAAAGGCTTTCACCTTGGATCAAATTGCTGAAGGCTATGTTTTAAGGACTCACTTAGAATACGCCCCTTACCTCGAATTGCTCCACAAGCAAAAAAAAGTTGATAAACTATCTCATGCCTCAACAGAAGTGCTCGCAATCATCGCTTATCGCCAACCGATCACCCGCCCTCAAATCGATGCGATTCGAGGGGTCGACTCAACGGGCAGTCTCATGCAGTTAATTGAAAGGCAGCTTGTTGAACCGGTTGGCAAACTGGAAGCGCCCGGTAGGCCAACACTTTATGGAACGACGCATGAATTCTTAAAGCATTTTGGTCTTAAGACAACTCATGAACTAAAACCTTTGTAAATAAATTATCTATAGAATATACTGCCTCCAGTTGAAAGCTGAAATTTTGGCGCTATTCAGATTAAAGGGACTTAAGAGACCTTACTTTATCTGAATAGAGCAGTTTTTTTTCAGCTCTCAACCGGAAGAAGACAATACTTAACAACTTTTAAGGAGAAGGCACACATGCCGACTATTCAACAGCTCGTTCGTCAGCCAAGAGCTCCAAAGAAACGACGCAGCAAGTCGCCAGCATTACAACAATGCCCTCAACGGCGCGGCGTTTGTTTGCAAGTAAAAACAAAAACACCCAAAAAACCAAACTCAGCTTTGCGTAAAGTTGCTTGGGTTCGATTATCCACAGGGCAAGAAGTCATCGCCTATATTGGTGGTGAAGGACACAACCTGCAAGAACATAGTATCGTTCTCGTGCGCGGTGGCCGTGTGAAAGACTTACCTGGTGTTCGCTATCATATTGTCCGGGGAACATTAGACTGTGCGGCTGTAAAAGACCGTAAACAAGGAAGATCCAAATACGGGGCGAAACGTCCTAAGAAGTAACACTAGAATATTCTTTACAATGAATATTCTGGTTCGCGATTCGCGTTTTGGAAAAAGCGCAAATCACGCACAGGAGATAGGCTCTATGAGCACATCCCAGGTGAAGATTATGATCTTCATAGCAATTTAACTACAAAGACTCATTATTGAGGCATACATGTCAAGAAGACACAAAGCAGAAAAACGCCAGACAGATCCGGATCCACTTTACGGGAGTACTGTTTTAGCAAAATTTATTAATAAAGTGATGGAAAGAGGGAAAAAATCTGTCGCTCGTCGCATCGTTTATAATGCGATCGACAAATTCGCAAAAAGAGTAAAAGCTGAAAATCCCCTCGAAGCTTTCGAACAAGCATTAGAAAATGCGAAGCCATCCTTGGAAGTTAAATCCCGCCGTATCGGTGGAGCAACCTACCAAGTACCTATTGAAATCCCGGCAAATCGCAGATCATCTATGGCGATGCGATGGATCATTGGCCACTCACGTGGCAAAGCAGGCCGTGCGATGGAAGACGCTTTAGCGGGCGAACTCTCCGATTGTTTTAACAATCAAGGGACAACCATCAAAAAGAAAGACGATACACACCGCATGGCTGAAGCTAATAAAGCTTATGCCCATTACAAATGGTAATAGGAGGATAAGCTATGGCAAGATCTGATAAAGAACAGATTAAAAATGTTCGCAACATTGGGATTATGGCCCACATTGACGCCGGTAAAACCACTACCACCGAACGTATCCTCTATTATAGCGGACGTTCTCATAAAATCGGGGAAGTGCATGAAGGCGCAGCGACAATGGACTGGATGCCGCAGGAACAAGAGCGTGGGATCACCATCACCTCTGCTGCAACTACAGTTTTTTGGAAAGGGACGAAAATCAACATTATCGACACTCCGGGTCACGTCGACTTCACAATTGAGGTAGAGCGATCACTTCGCGTCCTCGATGGTTCTGTCGCCCTATTTTGTTCAGTATCCGGCGTAGAGCCGCAATCTGAAACAGTGTGGCGCCAGGCAGATAAATATGGCGTACCTAGAATTGCCTTTGTCAACAAAATGGATCGCATGGGCGCTGATTTCTTCGATGCAGTTCACACCATGCGCGACAAACTCCATGCCAACGCAATCCCTGTACAATGCCCGATTGGAGCAGAGGCAGAATTCAAAGGAATGGTTGACTTAGTCAAGATGAAAGCCTACATTTTCCACGACGAAACTCTGGGCGCTGATTGGGATGAAACAGAAATCCCCGCTCACCTTCTGGACAAATGCAAGCAGATGAGAACAGAACTGTTGGATGAGCTAGCAACTATCGATGAAGAAAATGAAGCATTCATGCAAAAGGTTTTAGAAAATCCCGATTCTTTGACAGAAGAAGAAATTCACGCAGCCATCCGCAAAGGGGTCTGCGGCAATAAATTTAATCCTGTCTTATGTGGGTCGGCTTTCAAGAACAAAGGAGTTCAGCAACTTCTTGATGCAGTTGTCAACTGGATGCCTTCTCCTTTAGATAGAGGTAATATTAAGGCGCATGATCTCAACACAGAAGAAGAAATTTTACTTACTCCTGATGATGATCAACCTCTCGCCGCACTTGCCTTCAAAATCATGACCGATCCTTATGTCGGGCGCTTAACATATATTCGTATTTATAGCGGGACTTTAGTTAAAGGCACCCCACTTTTAAATACGACAAAAGGTGAAGAAGAGCGCGTCTCAAGACTTCTTGAAATGCACGCCAATAAAAGAGAAGAAAAAGATGAATTCCATACGGGAGACATCGCTGCTTGTATCGGATTGAAGAAAGCGACCACGGGAGATACACTTTGCTCTCCAAAACGCCCTATTCTCCTAGAGAAAATGGAGTTTCCGGAGCCTGTGATTTCTATGGCGATCGAACCAAAGAGCAAAGGCGACCGTGAAAAACTCGCTATGGCTTTATCAGCGCTATCTGTGGAGGATCCAACTTTTAGAGTCTCCACCAACGAAGAAACCGGTCAAACGATCATCGCAGGTATGGGTGAATTGCACCTAGAAATCCTTCATGATCGTATGAAGCGAGAATTTAACGTTGAAGCAAACGTCGGTAAACCCCAGGTTGCTTACAAAGAAACGATTACAATACCTGGCAGCAGCCAAACGAAATTCGTTAAACAGTCAGGGGGTAGAGGACAATACGCCCACGTTGAACTGGAAATCCGACCCAATGAAAAGGGGAAGGGCAATGAAGTCGTCAGCAAAATTGTCGGGGGTGTCATTCCAAGAGAATACATCAACCCAACAATCAAAGGGATTGAAGAAGGGCTCGCCACCGGCGTTCTCGCAGGCTACAACTTGGTCGATGTTCAAGTGGATATCGTATTCGGTTCTTATCATGATGTCGACTCTAGCGAAATGGCGTTTAAGATTTGCGGATCGATGGCATTAAAAGAAGCTGCCCGCAAATGTAAGCCGGTGATTTTAGAGCCGATCATGAAGGTCGATGCGACAACTCCTGAAGCGCACATGGGAGACATCATCGGCGACTTAAACCGTCGCCGTGGTCAAATTGTGGGCCAGGAAAGTCACAAAGGTGCCGTCATCATCCATGCTGAGGTCCCCTTAAGCGAGATGTTTGGTTATTCGACATTACTACGTTCCCTCTCTTCTGGGCGCGCTACCTACGTTATGGAACCTAGCCACTTTGAGCGTGTTCCAGCAAAAATCCAAGAAGATATTATCAAGAAGTAAAGAGTTTATAATTTTATGGCAAAACAAGAAAAACAGCCTAAAGCTGCACCGGTAAAACAAAAAATCCGGATACGTCTTAAAGGCTATGATCAACGTTTACTCGATCGTTCAACAGCTGATATTGTCGAAACTGCAAAAAGAACAGGAGCTGCAATCGCAGGTCCTATTCCGCTTCCGACAAGCTGCGAAAAGTATACAGTCTTAAGATCGCCCAATATCGATCGTAAATCGCGTGAGCAATTTGAAATTCGCACTCACCGCCGCTTGATCGATATCTTAAATCCCACTAGCAAAACGATTGATGCGCTAAAAACGCTCACTCTCCCTGCCGGTGTTGACATTAAGATTAAAGCGTAAACGATGGGAACCTAAGAGGTAATTGTAAAAGTGGGAGGCTTGTGGCGCTAATATTTTGATTCAGAATGAATGTGACGGAGATTTGACATACTCAAATTGAGTAGGCAAATTCACCTCTAATTCATTATGGGTCAAAAGATTAGATACCACGAGCCCCCCCACTTTTGCAATTACCTCTCAAGGGTCTTAAGGACCTTGGAGACTTTGGGGACTTTGAGGGAGCGACTTTAATAACTTCAATTAACAAAGCGATTTTTTTGATGTCATTATTATCTTTTATATTTCATTCTGTTGAAATTAATAATTAATTTTGATAAAATTGTCCCTTTAAAAGGAACAATATGATCGATTTAATAAATAATTCAGCCCATTTTTATTCAATCTTTGAAAATAAAAATAACATTCAACTTTCCTTGTCTCTGATGACGTTAGCATGCTCGGTGGCCGCTTTTGTGAAAAAATCAAAACTATTTCTGTGTGCTTCCATCGCAATGGGTTCCCTTGCTTTATTGAGCATTACTCAAAGTGATCATAAAAACATTTATCAAATATTTTTTAATAAACTGTTTTCAAGCCCCATTGAACCCCTAGCAAAAAAAGAATCCTATGCGTCTTATTCGAGCAGTGAGTTATTCGCTATTCTTATGGAGAAAAACCCATCGATCGATTACATGGATGATGCACTTTGCCATCATCGCTTTTCGGATGTTAAATGTGCTAAAAAAACAGTTCTTTCTATTGAAGGCCGCTATTTTCATGGTAACTCGATTCAGTTTGATGGCAAGACATTTATTGCATCTCAGGCGCCCATTGCTGGTGTGGATGCTGAGCTGTTTTGGTCGATTGCTCAATCCCAAAAAGATGTGATCATTTTAGACCTAACGAATGAAAATGATAAAATTGCCCCCTATTACCCTGAATCTGGAAAAGAAATTCTTTTTGAAACATCGCTCGTTAAACATATCCATAGAGAAGATTCTCACAAAGATTTAGCCATTCATACTTACGAAATTAAAAAGAGTGAAGAAGCCACTGGACAAACCATCCAAAGAGCCAATTTCTCCGCATGGCCGGATCACGGCACTATCGATGTGGGCACTTTAGGAGAGCTTGTAGACTCGATTAATAAACAATTTAGCGATAAAACTGTTTGGGTGCATTGCAGAGCGGGCGTCGGAAGAACCGGTACGGTTATCGCAGCCTGTTTATTGAAAGATCAAATTGAAAAAGAAAAAGTGAGCATGGACACTCTCAACGACACATTGGTTGAAATTATTCTATCCATGCGCGCTCAAAGAAATCATTTAATGGTTCAAACCCCCGGCCAATTAGAGCTTTTAATGCAATACGGTAATTATTTATTGAAACAATAATTAAATAATAAGTATAATAAAATAGTAATTTAATTTAGGTTTTAATATGAGTAACATAAATTTTTTTACACCGATCGTTTATTCAATTGAAACACCAAATATTTCAGACAAGGTTTTAGAAGGAGTCGATGATTATTTTTACTTAGGTGGTAAGAAGGCCTATGTTATCTCTGGAAAATCCGGTGAAGAAGAAAAAGTCATTGTTTCTGACGAACTCCCCAGCAATTCGATCCCTATCAAATTCTTAAAATCGATTTCCAAAATTGGAAAATGTCTTTCTTATTGTACAATCATTCTCCCTGTTCTTGCATTCACCCTAAAAGCTTACCTGCGGTCAAAACACACTTTTTCGGTTTTAGACACAAAAAAAATAGTCGAAAAAGACTTTGAAATTAGTGATAAAACCATGGACAAAGTTAAAGAGCTAATGCCCCAAATCATAGATCATTTGGATTGCAAAAAACGATGAAAAAGCTGCATTCATTTTGAAAGATGAACCCAGTCTTCTTTTTGAAATATCGGGCGACATTTTTAGCGAATCAAAACTTACACAAACAATATTCGACAACTACCTCAAGATGGCAGAGACACAAATCATAAGCGGCGAGTTTGATCAAAAAAATCCAAATAATAAAATGAAGATGATACAACTACCGCATCCTGCTTTCCCAGAACTAAAAGTGAATCTAATTGTCAGAGCGAAACCGCCTTTTAGTATTCTTTTTCTCAAGTAAATCATTAAATGGCAGGATCATAGACATTTATCAAATGGTTTTTGCCATATTCTATTAGCTTCTTATCATGTGTTACTAAAACAGAGCGAAATTCATGCGCGGTTGCAACAAGCATGCGATCAACCGGATCTCCGTGGAGGTTTCCAAATAGCCGACAACTTTCAATAGCGATTGTCGGGGTTAAAGGTAAAATAGTGATTCCACTATGATTTGAAGATTGCTCAACCCAGTCCATGGTATCGATTTCAAAATTAATTTTCCCCTTTTCCACAAGCATCCCTACCTCCCAGACCGATATGACAGAAATGAAGAGTCGGTTTTTTTCTCTACTTTGATCAACTATTTTTAAAAATGAAGGTGAAAAATTGTCTTTCCCTGCCATTAACCAAATCCAAATATGTGTATCCAACAATAATTGATGTTGTTGGGGATTTTTAAGAATCGGCATCCCAATTTTCTCCAACTGGGTCGATGATATTTCCCTTAATATGGGTCACATTTTTCATTCTCCCAAAAAGAATATCCTTTTCTTCTTCAATAGGCGCTAATTTCGCAATTGGCTTGCTGCGTTTAGTAATGATAATTGACTTTTTTGTTTTACTGACGTCATTCATTAGTTTAAGGCACTCTGCTTTAAATTTTCCTGCCTTAATGATATGCTTAGATTGCTTCATGATTGTCCTATGATTTCCTATAGTCATATTACCATGGTCACAAATTGTTATACACAAACAATTTGAAGAATTGGAATTTTGATAAGGAGGCGGCCTTATTTTGCATCAAGCAAAGCTAATGACGCAAGAGGTCTATTGTCAGAGCAAAACCGCCTTTTAATATTCTTTTTCTCAAGAACTAAACATACGTTTCATGGACATCGTTTATTACTGTGCTTTTTGGTCCGATTTTGTTTGATTGAAAAGGCAATGTCTCTGGGTTGCTAAACTTCCCTCAATTCTACAAAGGCGACGATCTACATCGTCCACTTTCTCGTTTAATTTTTCAACCTTACTGTCTAGTTTTTCAATCTTACTGTCTAGTTTTTCAATTTTTTTATCTAGACGATTATAAAACACCCAAACCCCAGCTAATACGATAAAAATTTGAACAATATTAACTTCTTTCAACAGATCAACAAATTGTTCCATATTATCCCCTTTGCCGGAGTCATGCTATCATGGTTGTGAATTATCAAGTTATAGACAATGTTTCATTTCTGATTAACCCCTAACTCCGCCGTTCATTACGTAATAGTATAGTCAAACAATCCTTTCATAACTCGAAACTATGTCTATTAGAATTCCCCTCCAAAGCAAAGCTAACGATGGAAATGATATAATGATATAACGA
>JANWJE010000050.1 GCA_025451995.1 Parachlamydiaceae bacterium
CTTTTTGATTCTAAGCATCTTTGCTATTTGCTTTTAGTGTCTACAAACACAACTGCGCAAATGCAAAATGCTTAGAATCAAAAATCTAACAAAAATCGTTGCATCAAAAAGTGGAACTTCCGTTAAAGGAAAATGGCAATATCTCGGTCAATTGAATCCTGCACGCCTATCTGTTTTAAAAAAAGTTGCAACCATTGAAAGCAGTAGACATAATGTAATCGCACCTCCTTAGCCAAGGAGGTGCGATTACATGTCTACTAAATATTTTTAAAAGCATCGATTAATTGCTTTTGAAAACCTGTAAGAGTCAAGGCTCCGCCACAATGAAATAACAACGCATTTCCCTTTAATCGCTTTTCTTCAATGATCCGCTTGCTTTCAATCACTAATTTTGCCAAATAAATTGGATCGGTAAAAAACCCCTCTGTGCGGGCGATCGCAATGATAGTGTCAAATAGGTCTGGAGAGATTTTTCCAAAACCTTTTGTCAATAGAGGTCGATAAAGAGTAAAATTTTTAGGAAAACAAAATGTCTCCCCCATCAACTGGCAAAACATTTCATGAATCATCTGTAATCTAGACAAAAAAGCCTCTTCATCTTCTGCCAACAGCAGCACATGGCAATGCCCTTGATGCTTGAGTGCATGTAATCCTAAGATCAAAGAACTCGCAGTAAACCCCGTTCCCGCTTCAATAAAAAAATGATCAAAATGCAATCCACCTTCTTTTTCATTCTGAATGACATCTAAAGGCAAAGTGAGAAGGCCTGGCAATGCAGCTGAAGAGAAGCCCCCTTCTGGTAAAACATATACCTTTCGAGATTGACCCTTAGCGTAGTCCTCTGCTTTTTTTTCTACTTGATGCCAATGATGTTTAGTCACCCAATGGATCGAAGAGGGGGGGACTAAGAGCGAAATTAATAATGCATTTCCTTCTAACGTCCGTTGAGAATCCCCTCTTAAAAATAAAGTTGGGACAATTTCATTCTCAATCAATAATTGCGAAAAACTCAGAATATGATTCGAATGACTGCTGCCTATTAAAACAACTTCTTCAATATTCTGAGACCTAAGAAAAGGAATAAGTGTTCGATATTTGCGGATTTTTGAACCCGAGATCCCAAACCCAAGTTCATCTTCCCGTTTTATATAAGGCTTTAAATGGGGACAAGAGATTGATTTTAAAGGGTGAATTCTAGAATGAACAGCATATTTTTCATGCGGAACTTTTAGAATTTTTTTTTTAAATTTATACACAAGCAACATAAAGAATTGGTTTGTTATTAATTTAATAATTGTCAATACTTTCTATATTAAACTTATTATTTACAACTGAATTAAAATGAATCCAATTAATACATCTATTTTTTGTGTGACACAAACGAATAGGGATGTTAATAATCCCCCTCCTTTCGCTCTTGATTCTTTAACTGAAAAATTCATTTCAGCCACATCCATTCCCAATACGTCAAGTTCATCGCTCAAAAGAAGTCATACAGTTTCAAAAGGCAATGTAAGAAAAAAAAGAAAAATCGATAAAAACAGAGAAATTAAATATTGCACTTCTTTTTTTAAAAAACCCACTAAATTTTCACTTTTGAAAGATTTAGCTTCATTATTCAATAATAAGAATAATTATAATGTTATCTTAAATATAGAATCTGAATCTCTTTATGTTCATCGGGAAATCCTCGCTCTTCGCTCACCTATGCTGAAAACCATGTTATTAGGTTCATTTAAGGAGGGAATTGAAACAGAGAGGCAAGATGCAACTGTAAAGATAGCACCTTCTACAAGAAAAGATATTTTTGAAGATGTTATTTTTTTTATTTATACCGGTCAAATTTCTATCACTTTAGAGAATGTCTGTTTCATCTATCTAGAGGCTGATTATCTCCAAATTGATGAATTAAAAAAGCTATGTAAAAATTTCTTTGTAAAAAGTTTAACGAATGAAAGTATTTTTTCCTTATGGGAAACTGCTTATTACATAGAAGATTTATGCGAAGAAGCGAGATCCTTTTATTTTAGCAATCAATCAAATGTTGTTTCATTCCCTTCCCTCCTGCCTGAAGAACTTCTACCTGAAATTTACAATGAAATTTTACTTTCTAATCAATCTCCAATTAACCTTGATGAAGCAGGTGTTTGGGGGCAAAACCCATCGAGAACAAATCCGTGGCTCGAATCAAAATGTCGCGAAACTGTGTTTAATGTTTTGCCCTGCGGCGATGAAGAAGCGGTTGTTTTTTGGAAAATTAAAACCCCTGTCTTAAATGAAGAATTTAAGCAATCCTTTCAATTAGGAGGACATACATACGAATTTACCCTCTCTTATAACTCATTTATCCAGTTTCTCAACGATCCTTTATTTGAATATAGAACAGGTGGAAAAAGAAAAACAACTTTACTGCTCACAACGCCTTCCTGTTCAATTTTTGAAGATATCTGCACGCTTAATGCACAAATCATTTCAGTCTTTGCTTGCGAACAAGAGTACACAGATTATTTGGCAGATATCCGTATAGACGTTGTTCAACAATCAATCGATGAAGAAGGTGCAGCAATTCAAATTTATTCACATCCAAAACATAACCTTGAATCAATTATTTTGCAGATCAAAATAAACATCGATTTTAAAAATTCAAACAATCCTCTTCCAACGACTTTTTCTTGTGCAGAGCAATTAATCGTTTCTCTAAACGATTTGCATAATCAATTTATAAAGAAAAAACATGATCGGATTCATTTAGAATTAGAGGATCAAGAAATCTATGTCCCTCGCTGGTTTCTAAAGCAGCGTGCCCCTCAGTTTTTTGAAAAGATGACAGCTCTAAATGTTTTGCCTGAAGTTAGCGTAGAAACGTTTCAATTTTTTTTATCTTTCATCTGTACAGGAAAATTAAAAATCGAGCACATCGATCAAGGTAGAAAGGTTTGTTTATTTGCAAAAAAATTCAATCTAAAGGAATTAGAAAATTTTATTAACAATGATTGTTTAAAATGGATTGATTTAAAAAACGCAGTAAGTCTTTATAGATCAGTTGATAAAAAGCATGAAAAATATTTATTTGATGGCTTATTTTCTTTTATTGCCCGGAATGCAAGAAAACTTTTTATTAAAGGAAATATTGATTTTCTTTCGCTAACTGAAGAAGAATTTTTCCTTTTTTTGAAATCCGATGATTTAAACTTAACGGAAAAGGAAATTGTAATCACAACTACACTCTGGCTTGAAAACCAAACAAATAGTGAGAATGCTTTAAATCGTGCAAAAGAATTCATTCGTTATTCTCACATTAATTTATTCGATTTTTGGTCGGTTATTTCAGATATTAAAGTCAATGATTTGAATTTTTACTCTTTGATGGAACGAGTAACAATCTGCGATCTGATTGGCAATGATCAAAAGATCCATCCCAACCGATCATTGGAGTATCCTTGGTTATTGGGGGAAACTGAAAAGATATTTGATTGCCAAAAAAATGTCACACAAGAAAGGCAAACAGTCATTTATTGGAAAATTCCCATGCCTGTCCATGGAGGAGAAGAATGGAGTCAGGAGCAAACATTTGACTCTAAAAACGATCATTTTGAACTTGGCTTTGAATTCAATGAATCTTTTGCTTTTTTTTTAGAAAATTTAAAAGGATTCGGTTCAAGCACGATTCAAGGAGTTTTTGTGGCTGAGGATGATAAAAATAATTATTTATGTTTTAATAAAACCTTTGAAAAAGATAAGGAAAATAGTTTTCAAATTGAATTTGAAATTTCCGAGTTACAAAATTTGTGTTATAATGGGTACTTGCATTTTCAATTAAATTTAATAGAATAGACACCAAAATGAATAACATCACATCATCTTCCACCTTTCCTTTAGCCCCTATAGAAAATATTCAAAGCTCTAATCAGCAAAACACTTCCTTACCCCCTTTGCCTCTTTCACTACAAAAAATTATTTCCTCAACTTTGTCGGGGCCCAATACACCAAACAGTCTTATCTCTTCGCCAAGCCATACCCCCTTTTCAAAAAAGCATTCCTTTTGCCGCGCGCAAAAAAAAAAGAAGAAAACCACAACTGAAAGGAAAATCAGTCTTGGGGCTTCGCTTATAAATAGACAAGAGAGGACGACTCTCTTAAATGATTTAGCAGGTTTATTGAACCATCCCGATAATTATAACATCATTTTAAATGTAAATAACTATCAGTTTTTTGCTCATAGAGAATTGCTTGCTTATCGCTCCCCTTATTTTAAAAAAATTTTTATGGATGAACTTGGGGAGATTGATCAAATAGAAATAAAGCCAATCACAACTTCTGAAGTATTTACAGAAGTGTTGTTATTTATATACACAGGTCAAATTAAACTTACATGCGATAATGTGTGCCATGTCTATCGTGAAGCTTCCCATTTTCAACTGAACGGATTAGAAAATTTATGTGCTAATTTCTTTCTGAAAAATTTAAATAGCGCAACCATTTTATCTCTTTTAAACGCATCTTTTCACTCCTGTGCACAAAAATTATACAAAGAAGCCCTATTCTTTTATCTTAGCCATCAATTTGATATTCGAATGAACATCTCTCATCTTCCTCAAGAGATTCTTCATGATATTTCATCTATTAATAAATATTTATCTGGATCACAGATATCTGGATTACAGATAAAGAATGAATACCAGTGGCTTCTCTCAAAGTGCAAAACACACACATGCAATATAAAGCATATCGGCGATGACGAAGTCCTCATTTTTTGGAAAATCAATCCAGATTTAACCAAATCCACCAAATTTTTTAGCGACAATTTTCAATTAGGGGGTTCTACTTGGAAACTAACTTTAGAATCAACAATTTTTCAGAGCACTTCCTTTAGTAATCAGTTAAATGGAAAAAAACTTGCGGATTTGAAGTTAGAGCTCTATTCAACGACGACAGGACCTTCAAACTGTATTGTGATTGGTCAAATTGAATCAGTTTGTGATCATGAAGAAATGATTGCCAGCGTTGTACATGATCATCATGCAATCACTTCATTAAAGCGACATTTCGATGAACAGCATTCAGCGAGTGTTCAAATTTTTTTTAATCCAACAACAATTTTTGATTCAATTGTTTTTCAAATCTCTATTAAAATTCTACCTGAATTTGCTCCTAATGATCCATCGAACATTTATTCATGCAGTGAAGAGATCATTGAAATTTTACGAGAATTTTCACTTTCGACTCATCCTCCACAGGAAAGTGTCATGTTTATTGTCGATAGCAAAACATATTCTATTCCCAGTTGGTTTCTCGAACAAAGAGAGTATGAATTTTTTACTAAAATTGAAAATCAAACAAGTGTGCATCATTTAGAGATTCAACAAGAGATTTTTGAACTTTTTTTATCTTATATTTATACCGGCGAATTACCATTTAACACCTTCGATGAATGCAGGATGCTCTATCTTTTCACAAAAGAAAACAGCATGTTGAAATTACAACAATCTTGTGTAGAAAATTGTTCAAAATACATTACTGTTCATAATGCCCTGTCTTTAATGAATACATCGATTCCAGAAAAGGAAGATGGCCTCTATCATGAGATTTTTTCTTTTGTTGAAAATAATGCTAAAAATTTATTTCACCCAAGTCATTGGGATTTTTTTCAATTGAGTAGGGATAATTTTTTAATGCTATTGAAATCTTCGAATTTAAATATCCCCGAACTCGATTTAATTAAAGCGACAGCAGCTTGGATTGAAAAGCAACCATGCCCTCTTGAACTTTTAAAGGAAACCAAGCAGAGTATTCGCTATTCCTTGCTTGACTTAAAAACAGTGTGGCGAGAGGTTAGAAAAGTTAAAGTCCTAGGCATTGATTTTTATTCTCCGGAAGAACTTGATGAAATCAGCAGGGTGTTAGGAAAAAATCAGTCGATTCATGCAGCAAGGGCCGTTAAATATCCATGGGTTTTATCTGAAACAGAAGATCTATTTATCCATAACACAAATATGACCCATGATCGGCAACTTGTGATGTATTGGAAAATCCCATTTTCAGGATTTATAGATATTGAATGGATAGAAGAAACATCCTTGCATTTAAATTCAAAAGAATATTCTTTAACCTTGAGTCAAACCACAGAAAATATGCTCTACCTTGCAATTCAGAGCTCAGACGGATTTGATTTTTGCAAAGTGGAGGCATACCTTATGAATGAAGATGCCGGAAAAATCGAAAGTTTAACCCTTGAGGACTCTGAAAATACCATGATGGCTTTTTTTAAAAATCCCCAATTAGGATCGGGTTTCATTTATAATGGTTTTTTGCACATTCAAATCAACATTGAGGAGTGACCCCTGTTAACGGATACAGAACTCTAACTTCCATTTTCTTCCATCGGCTGCTACGCACCACAATTCAAGGAATCCAAGCTCCGTCACTTTCGATTTTAATTTGACGCGGATGGTTTTCCCATCTCCCTCCATCTGAGTTAGGAGGGTTTCGATTGGATGCAATTCCGTGAGCTCTTCTTTCCAGCTGCGTAAGGTCATTCCAACATCCGGCTCTTTCCCGTTTGAAAGAACAGGCGTAGCATGGCTAAAAAATCGAAACGTTGCATTCTCCCCTAACACTAAAGAAAATTCCTGATTCTCTAATTGCTGCTCATCTCCCTCTTCCATTCCATAGGGAACAATGCAAACGGCCCGAAGAGGTGGACTAATCCCCGGCACTGCAGGAGCTGCTTCTTCAACTCCAATGAAATAACTCCGACTCGTCCCTCCTCGAATTCTTACGGCACATCCCTCCCTTGCAAGGCCATAATAAACAGCCCCTCGGCTCACTGCAAAGTCATAGTCAGCCCCTTCAAGTTCTTTCACAGGGAGTTTATTAAAAAAAATCGCCCATTGATTCAATAGCGCCATCAACTGCTTTCTAATCTCTGCAGATTTGAGAGTGCCGCCATTAAAAAGGACAGCCGTTGGCAAAACAAATTGGCCCATATTTGATTGATCTGACTCGCCTGTCATCGATAAAAATTTTGCGAGTTGGCACGAAATACGGGGATCTTGAACATAGGGAAGCCCAATGTGTTGAATTCCCAATTTTCGCTCGACCGGCGATCGCTCGCCGGATTCAACAATCGGGATAAAACCATCGAGAATAAAATGCCTCGCTTCTTCAAGACTTAAACATGCTTTGAGGGTATTGCCGATGAGTTTACTCCCACGTCCTAGAATTGTGATATCAACGTGTTCGGGGGGATGCTCGCTTAACAGCTGTTCTTTTGCTTGCCGGCATTGATGCACTAAGGATTGGAGCTGCCAAGAGTCGATAGAATGTCCTTGCTCTTCAAATTTTTGTTTCATCAAATAAGCCAGCCCCAAATCGAAATTATCTCCACCCAAAAGGAGGTGTGAACCGACAGCCAAACGATTGAGTTGCAAGTCCCCTTTTTCATCATCGACTCGGATGAGAGTGAAATCAGTTGTCCCTCCACCAATGTCGACGACGAGGATTGAATCTCCCACACGCAATTGATCTCTCCAGGTATCGGCATGGGCATGAAGCCATGCATAAAAAGCCGCCTGAGGCTCCTCTAGAAGGACAACTTCCGGAAAAGAAGCCATTTCGGCGGCTTCTTGAACGAGCTGCCTAGCGCCTGGATCGAAGGAAGCTGGAACTGTGATAAAAATTTTTTGATTGTTAAAGGGAGCGCCCGGCATCGCCGACTCCCAAGCGTGTCGAAAATGATTTAAAATTTCTGCACAAGCTTCCAATGGGCTCATTTTAAAAACTTCTTCAGAGTCAATGGGAAGAATTTTTTCTCGGCGATCAATCCCTTGATGGCAAAGCCAGGACTTGGCTGATGCAATTAATCTTGATGGCACTTCGCCGCCCCTATCGCGTGCAAAAGTTCCCACCAAAAATTTTTTTTCTGCGTGATTGCTTTTGTCTTCCAATTCTTCTTTTAAGGGAAAATAAATGAAGGAAGGGAGAGAAAAACTCGTCTGAACATCTCCTTTTTTCATCCTTTGTGGAATTGGAAATTGGCAAATTTCGGATGTGCCATTCTCTGACTGAACAAGAGTATAGGCCATTGTACAGTTGGTCGTCCCAAGATCAATTCCAATAATATAAGAGGGTAGCGTCATTTGATTTCAACTTCTGCTGGAAAAATGATTTCTGAATGTTTTGGATCTTCATTTTTTTTGGGGAGTGCCCGTTTATGCGCTTTCCAACCTCGATGCGTCAACACACCAGTATAAGGGGGTTCTCCCTTCACTTTTCCAACAAGTTTTATTTCAGCCGGATGATATCCCCTTGGCACATGAATTTCTTTTCCTTCAGGCTCATCCATTAGAGGTCGGATTGTAATTAATTCCTCTAAAAGAGCAGCGCAATCGGAATGGATTTTCCTCACTGCCGACCCAATTTGGGCATCGTTATAAGGAGTGATGTCCTCTTTCAGAAAATCAATCAAGCGCCCTGCGTGTTGAAGAGAGGTTAATAACCGAAGGTGGCTTAAATCCTGTGATTCAATCTGTTTAGGAGTTATTTCAGCAACAAATTTTTCTCCTTTTTCAGGTTCTTTCCAAGCTTTCAAAAAAGCTTTAAAAGCGAGTGCTAATCCCATTTAAATCTCCCCATCTTTATGTTCTTCTGCATAAATTTTGCATGCTTCAAAAATTGAACACGCTTTACCTGTATGAACAAGCGTTTCTAAAATGAGTGAAAAGAGAAAAAAGAGAAAAACAGCAACCAAAAGAAATTTACCGCCCGGGGTTCGATTCTCATTGGGAAATTTTAAAATATATCTCCCAACCCATACCATGAGCACCGGCATTATCCCGTTTAATATCGAATCGCCAAAACCCCCGGATGTATCTAATGCCAGAAGAAAAATTCTTTCAAAATAAGCAGAGAAAATAAATGTAGGGATGATAATGAGCAGGCTTAAGAAAACCTTTCCCTTTCCTCTGTTGGAAATCTTAAGGCCATCCGAAAGGAAATCAAATAAACCGAGGGCAATCCCAAGGAAAGAAGTCACAAGGGCAAAAAAGGCAAAATACTCTGCAAAAAAAGAAACCCATTTGCTTTGCACATGCATTCTCAAAAATTGCGTGACCGGCTCGCCCACTTCTAACGCTTTAATTAAACTTTCAGGTCCATTTACCGGTATAATTCCCAATACCATCCACTGCCAAATAAGATAGACAACTAAAGTTAAAGTCGTCCCTCCAATAATTGCCCATCTTAAAGATGTTGCATTTCTTTTTAAATAAGGGGTAAGGCTGGGAAGCATGGTT
The DNA here is from genome assembly GCA_025451995.1 of Parachlamydiaceae bacterium. Classification (GTDB taxonomy): domain Bacteria; phylum Chlamydiota; class Chlamydiia; order Chlamydiales; family Parachlamydiaceae; genus JANWJE01. The sequence continues at coordinate 9,294 of JANWJE010000050.1, forward strand.
TGAAAACTAAAAGTTGTCAGCAATAAGGGTATAGCTAAGAAAGAGGTGGGCCAATACCTGTGTGTCAAGAGGTGGGTTTTTACTTCCGAGGCCCCGACCCCTATTAAAGCGACATAAGCCGTGATCATCGCAATGAAAAGAATCGCATTTACCCGACCGACAATGATATTTCCGAGGTAGATAATCCACCCAAAAAACAGAATAAAAATTAAACAGCCCCATTCTTTTGAAATTTCAATGCCAATGAGTTGACCGAGGCCATTAACAAATAGCGATCCACCGGCTGCTGTATAAGCAACAAGGGAGGCATAACAGATGAAGAGATAGACACACCAACTGACGGCCTTGCCTACAGGACCTAAAATAGTGGAAGCCATAGAGATAACATGGGCCCCCTCTTTCATCCATAAATTCACCTCAAGAAGAAGGAGGGCAGAACAAGTCATGGCAATCCAGCAGAGAATCATCATAAAGGTCGAAGGGCCAAAGCCGCTCACACCTGTTGCTACAGGCAAAGCCAGCATCCCGCCTCCAATGCATGTGCCTGCGACCAAGAAGATAGCAGAAATTAGATTCTTTTGATTATTACCTTTATGAACGTTTTCCAAGGGCTTCTCTCCATATTATCATTAAAAGAGTAAGCATCTTAACAGGTATTTTTTTTTAATCAAAGCGAATGAATAGCTCTATTTCTATTTTTCTAGCAGAAAATTGAATGATTTCTTAAATTATATCGCTTAACACGCCTAATAAGGAGGCAGTCAAATGATCACCTATGCAACAACGCCTAAAGTGTCAGAAGAACAACTGAGAACAGCTATTGGGGAATTGGGAGAGTATGTCGCTATAAAATCGTATAGTGCTGTCGCCAATAAAGAAACATATTGCAGTGAGACACTGAAAAAAGCAGCCGAATTTGCCGGTGAAAAATTAAGAGGACTCGATTTTTCGGTCAGCTATGAAGTGGTCTCCGGCATTCAAGAAAAAAATGTTGATGATCCTCTTCATTATGATAGCCCACCGTATGTTCTCGCTCAAAAAATTGTCAATGCCTCCCTGCCGACATTTATCCTTTATGCCCATTATGATATTCAACCGGTTGAGTTATCCAAGTGGGAGACCGATCCCTTTCTAATGACAGAAAAAAATGGTCGTTTATATGGGAGAGGAGCAAGCGATGACAAAGCCGGTGTCATTTCAATTTTAACAGTCCTTAAAATGTATCGCGAATCCGGGATTGAACTTCCTGTTAATATTACAGTTTTGCTCGAAGGGGAAGAAGAGAGCGGATCAAAACACATGTCTGAATTTTTAAAAACACACGCAAGCAAACTCAATGCAGTAGCTTTAATTGTTTTGGATGGAATCAATGCCGATGTCACATGCGGGTGCTTGACAACGCTCACTCGGGGCCTTGTTTCGATGAATATTAAAGCACATGCGCTTGAAAAACCTGTGCACAGTGGAATCGGTCTCCTTGCCCCCGATTCAAGTATGGGATTGGTTTGCGTTCTCTCTTCCCTCGCCAACCCAAGTCAAATCCTTGGATTTAAAGATGGCTTTATTCCGCTCCAAGCCCAGCAGATCGGGAGATATAATCGTCTATCGATCAGCGCCGAAAAATATGCCAAAGAGCAAGGTGTAAGGCATGGAATTCCTTTACAAGGCGATCCTAATATGAGTGTCTACCAAAGAATTGCCGAAAAGGAGAGTTTAACAATATCTAAAATTCACGCCGGACAGCCCGATGGAGGAAATGTCATCCCTGAACAGGCCGAAGCGACGATCAATGCGAGAATTTTGCCGGGCCAAGATCCCATTGCCGTTGCCCTTGCCTTAGAAAATCATATAAAAAAACAAGACGTATCGGGAGTTAAAATCTCCGTGCGACAAACGGGTGGCACGCATGCCTGGAGCTCAGATTCAACAGCACCCTATGCTTCAAAATACATGGATGCTATGAAAGAACATTTTCCAACAATTGGAGAGCTTCCCTGTGGAGGAACATTACCCCTGCTCCATGAGTTCAAGCAATATTTACCAAACAAGATGGAAATGATTGTTCCGGGTGTGGAAGATCCCGATACAGCAGCTCATAGTCATAATGAATCGCAAAGCATTGCGGTTTTAGAAAGATCCATCAACGCTTTGGCAAGTTTTTTGTGGAATGCTGCAACGCATTAAAGCAATAGACATCATGTCATCGAATTAAAAAAACAGGATAAGTAAGATCGCAAGCGGCAGGATTAGCAGGATAATTCAACTTAAGATCTTCATTTTCTTATGACTATGCAAAATCATGCTCATCCTGCCGCTTGCGATCTTGCGAGGCTGTGAAAAAATAGAGATCCACGTCGATTTTGGCAAAATTTTTGCACCTTTCAAATTTCACCCCCTCCTAAAACGGCACGTGGGACGTTTCAGTCGGGGGTGAAATTTGAAATCTGCTA